>JAHIPG010000367.1 GCA_018894775.1 Nanobdellota archaeon | reverse complement strand
AATTTTAGTTGCTAAGAGAGAACTTTCAAAGGGAATTGGAATTTTTTCCCCCTCTTTTAAGGAGTTTATATAAGCATTCAATGTGTTTTTTTGTCCTTTATCCTGTTTTCTTGAAACAAACTTCTTTTTTTTACCATTCATCATAAACATTGATTTCTTAAAATCATCTATAATTGCTATAGAATTTTCACAAAATATTTCTATTCTTTCCTTGGGGTAAAATATATTTCCGTTTGAAAAATATGAAATAGTTGCTACTGAGCCGTTTTCGTATTTTATAAGTATACCTAAACTATCATCATTTGGGATATCTGTCCTTCCTGCCTCTAAATTTTGAGCGAAAATGTTCGCAGGCTTTGATTCACATATGAAATTGCACAGGTCAACAAAATGGCAAACTTCTCCTACGATTCTTCCTCCCCCTTCCTCTGGATCGTGAATCCAATGTTCTTTTGGGATGAAGCCTGCGTTTATTCTATAATTTATTGCCAACGGGTTTTTCCTGTTTTTGATGAAATTTTTCAATTTTATGATGTGAGGTGAAAACCTTCTGTTAAATCCCACCATTACATCCGCATTTGAGTCTTTCCATGCCATTAGGATATCATCTAATTCTTTTTTATTTAAAGCCAATGGTTTTTCAACATAAACATTTTTATTCGCTTTCAGTCCTTTTATGACATATTTGGCATGTAAATTGTGCCTTGTAGCAATTATTATGCAATTTATTTCTTCATCATTTATTATCTCATCCGCATTAGTGGTAACATATTCAAAACCATATTTTTTTCCTATATGATGTGCGTTCATCCCTGTAGAGGTGGCAACACCTTTAAAATTTACATTAAGATTCTTACTCAGTATTGGGAATAAATAACTTTGAGCATAGCTTCCAGCTCCTATAAATCCTACATTTAATACATTCAGTTTCCGTGATTTTTCCCCTCTTCTTGTTAAGGATATTTTTGAAGTTCGATCAACCTTTTCAGCATATTGAAAAATTGCGCCTAAAACCATTTCGTCACTATTTGTTATTTTTTCATATGCTTTTACAGCATCATCAAACTTAAATCTATGAGTGATTAATCTGTCAATATTAATTTTACCTTCAGCAATAAGATTTAGAAAGGCTTTCATATTTCTCTTTTCTGTCCATCTTACAAATCCAATCGGGTAATCGATGCCTTTTTCTTCATACTGTTTGTCATACCTCCCAGGACCATAAGAACGAGAAAAATTTAGTGTTAACTCCTTTTCATAAAATGGTTTTCTTGGGAGATCTGTTCTTACCGCACCAACAACTGTTATTCTTCCTTTATCCCTTAAAATATCACTCGCAAATTCGATAGGATCATTACTTGATGTTGCAGCAGTGATTATTACAATATCTATTCCATATCCATCTGTAAAGGAAAGGATTTTTTCTTTTATGCCATCAGTATTTCTAACCAATGCTAAATCTGCACCTAATTCTCCACATATTTTTACCTTATTTTCATCAACATCCACTCCTACGACCCTACAACCCGCGGACTTAAGTATTTGGACTGCAAATTGTCCAACAATGCCTAAACCAATCACTAACACATTTTCATCCAATTTGGCATCAGATTGTCTTACTCCTTGTAAGGCAATCGATCCGAGAGTTGTAAATGCTGCATGTTCTGTTTTCACATTATTAGGGATTTTAACGCAAAGATTTCTAGAAACATAGATTATTTCTGCATGACCACAACCAGCACATGTAACTTTATCTCCCACACAGAATTCATCAACATCATTTGCCACCTCTACTATCGTACCTGCAGAACTATACCCTAAAGGAGAAGGAAGTTCTAATTTGCTCATTGCCTTTTTGTACGCTGAAACAACTCCCTCCTTTTTAATCAATTCTCTAATTTGTTCCAATTCTTTAGGTCTCGACCTAACTTTCTCTAGTAAATTCTTTTTTGCAATTTCAATTGATGAAGTTTCTGTGCCTATACTAATTGCAGAATATTCATTTCGTACAAGAACCCCACCTTTTCTTAACACTGGTGGTGGGACTTCTTCAATTTTTATTTCTCCCGTTCTGTTATTTTTAATAAGTTGCTTCATATTTTTACTCCGTTCCTTCCAGCAAAGTTGCTAAACCAAGTAGCATCCATGCCTGCGCCCATCTTATATAAGGAATTTTGTTTATATAATATCTATGCTTCTGATAGTAGAAGTACCCAGCAGGATTCTGCATATGTTCTATCGTCCAAAAAGCGACTCTTATTGCAAAATCTAGATATTCTGGTTTTATTTCACCTAATTTACTGAAGGTAATTATTCCCTGTGCCTGATTATGAATGTCAATAGGATAGATTTTTGGATATCTATATGTACACATTCCGCTTTCCATAAATTGCTTTTTTCTATAAAATTCTGCACCTTTTTTTACTGCATTAAGAAATTT
>JAHIPG010000366.1 GCA_018894775.1 Nanobdellota archaeon | reverse complement strand
TGTAAAGTCTGTCTCAGGTTCTATCATCCGGTTACTGGTCCTCATAACCCACTCAGTTGTGTTAGAGCCTGCTTGATCTATAAAAAGCTGGCCTGAATTAATATCTACAGGAGATAAGAACCTTGTAGAACCCTTAGCTTCATTAACCACAGCTTTGATATTATTATCCAAATCAAACATGACAGTTTTTGTCTGTGTAATAGTATTTCTATCCCTCATCTTATTGATCAAAGGAACACCTGCACTAAGAATTAAAGTAATGACAATCATACCAAGAGCTATATAAAGAACTGCTGAAACCCAAATCTGACCTTTTTTTTTCATAGTAAAAGAAAAGAAAAAATTAAGGAAATTTATACACAAACAGCTATAGCATCTCCATCAACATCTCCATAAGAACCGATGTTTTGGGCGCATACTATATCCTTGCCTCCTTTTTGAATAATCGGGATAGCTTCAATCTTCTTGTGAGTACCATCGCCAGTTACAGGAACTGTTTTTAATTCAAACGCTTTAATCTGTAATGTTACGGGATCTGGTGCATCCACTGTTGTTTCACTCTCGTAAATCCTAAATCGCCATTTTTCAATGTCTTCCTTCCCGTCATTTGAAATCACAACATTATAATGGTCAGTATCAAAGCAAACAGATTTAACATCGAAAATAACATCAGTAGCGCAAGTAATTTGAGTAGTAGAAGTTTCCTCAGTTGACTCCTGCATTCTCTTAGTAAAATCTGTACCCCATGTCATGATAATAGCTGCAAGAGCAACAGTAAAACCTAATATCAGAACAGTAGCAATTAATGGACTAATACCTTTCTTATTCATTTATATCTCCTCCTTTTTGTTTAATATCTTAATACTTTTTAGTATTTAAATCTTTTTAACAATTGCCGGTAAGCCTGGCTGTAATCTTCTGCTTAGAGCATGGTACATAATGGCCTAAAGCAACTCTTAAATGTGGGATTATATCCATATTATTTATCTTACCAACATCTGTTGGAAATTTAAGCCCGTCATAAGATTTGGTCTCTAAACTTCCAAGAGTCCAATCCTTACCTACTTTTTCAACAGGTGATCCTTCCTTCCCAACAGCACGGAAAATAAACTTATGTATTGGAGTATTTGCTTTATTCCGAATAACAATTTCAGCAGTATCACCTGTCCAACAGGCCTTCACAACATCTAAGCTAACTTTAGTACATTCATTCTGCTTCTCAGCTAAAGCTCCTTTCTTTTCGGCTAATTCTTCAATATAATCTCTACCCCATAAAAGTATGAGTAAAATTATTGAAATTATAAAACCTATAAGGAGAACTGTAGCTATCATAGGACTTATACCTTTTTTGCTCATCTTTTTCTTTTTTTTCATTTTTAACAATCATCACACTCTATAGTTATAGCCTTATTCTTACAGCCTACTAATTCTTCATTAATAGTAATGATAGGCATAACTTCAATATCTCCACAATACCCTGTTACCTTACTATATTTGCTTTGAGATTCAGGTATGTCCTTACTTCTAGGTGCTAAGTTGACAGGTTCATTTGTTGATGTAGGCGTTCCTTCTAACTGGCGGATACTAATCTGTGAAATATTTAAATAACGGGTATTACTAATAGTGATTGAACAAGTTGTTGGATTATCAACCGCAACATTAATCATAACATTATCACACATCATACCTCCCTCAACAAACCTTACACTGGTCTTACCCATCTCCTCAGTCTGTTGAGTGGTCCACATAAAAACAGTAATAGCAAGACCAATGCTGAATCCAAGTAAAAGAACCCAAGCTATAATCGTACCTGCCCCTTTTTTATTCCTCATTTGTATAATCTCTCTTGAATAAAACTAATATTTATAGTTTTGGTTTTTGATAATTTGATAACAAAATTTTAGGTAATAAAATATTTAATTAAATATTTTTTTACATTTATTATTTTTACATTCTAAACCAGTGCAACAATCCTCGTCATTATCACAATACTCGTTGTTAGAGGCACAGGAACAACTGCCTTCTGAGCATTTCCCTTCAGACCAACAGCAAAATTCATCTCTATCCTGACAATCAGCCTCATAGGTTATTCCTGTACATGCTTGTTCTTCGTCAACATCACCTTGAGGAGAAGTTAAAGTCTGAGCGCCTGATTTTAAACGGCTTAGACTATATAGCTTTGGAACCCCTGGATCCACGAGCAATTTATACATTAGCCCTCCTATCACAATACAATATTCATTTTGATTTGTTAAGTTCCCTACATCTAGAGACATAATACATTTTTCTTTTAAAATAGTAAAATCTAACTTTGTTTGTACAGTAAGCCCTTCAAAAGTTAGTTGAGTAGAAATATCACTAAAACAGCCAACTAAAGGATTAATATCAGGTGTTGAACTACTACAGTCTGTGT
>JAHIPG010000365.1 GCA_018894775.1 Nanobdellota archaeon | reverse complement strand
TAAGATGGTCCACATAATGATGAACATCGGAGAAAGACAGGTTATGCTGAAGGTCTAAAGGTATTTTATCAATTCTTTTACCTTTTTGTCATCTAAGTTGTCAGGATGGAAAGAAAGATTTGATTTATCCAAAGTATCGGCCCAATCCTGGTATCTTACAGAATCATCTTTTGAAAGTTTTGTGGACAGATCCCTAAAGTAGTTTTCTATAGTAATAATATCTTCAGGATTTTTGATTGTGAATTCTGGTGAGAACGTTATATTTGGTGAAACAATCTTTGCAAGAGTTATTGTATCCCAATAGCTTGTAAGATTCTTTGGGCTTGGTGGCTCATGAAGATCATCGATAGGGTCTAAAGTCTTTTCATCTTTTGTGTTTCCGGATACATGATACTTTCCGATTCTTTCTACAGCATACAATATGTGTTTGACTTGTTTGTTGTCTAATGTTTTGAACTCTCCATGGGCAAAATCATGTACCAGTTTTGCTATCTTTCTTCCTTTCAAAAGACCTAGGAAGAAATAAGGTTCATTCTCGATGAAATAGTTTCCGTATCTTGTATGTCTTAATCCAGGTCCTGTTTCTACGCCTATCCTTACATTGCTTCCTTTAAAATTCTGTTCTAAATATTTGAGCATTACATGTCCTCTGTATTGTGCTTCTCTTGAGCCGTCAGCATCAGGGCTTCCGAATTTGTATACCAATCCATCCAGGTTCTGGAACTCTTCATATGTTGTGAAATGTAATGTTATGTATGAATCAAAGTCAGTTCCGTTCAGCTTATCATTGTTGAAATCGTTCAGGAAATCCATCATGTCAAGATAGAACTGTCCTGATTTTTCTACATCCCCTGTTGTGAATGAGAATACATCAAAGTCTTTTGCCACAGGATTGAACATGACGTCAGTTGGATGTATATCTAGTATGTAATCATTCCATCCGATGAAGTCTATGAATTTTTCTAGTCTTTCCTTGTTTAATCTTAACTGTCCTTTATTTTTGGTAAGCATTAGGTTAGCAAGATTCTGGTATTTTTTTGGTAGACCTTTTGGTGCTCCAGAAAATACTTTCTCTGCCTGTTTTAATTTTAGTTTAAGTTCTGTCTCAGATAGTTTTGGGAATAGTTTCCCTATGTTTTCTTCTGTTGGCATGTAGAATTTTTCTGGTCTTAGTTCAACTATATTCATTCCTTTATGAAATAATTCATTTACTTTTATCTGGATTAAACTTTGTATGTATGCTGGATTGTCATAGTCTTCCAAATCTGTTCCTATAGGAGCGCTTGCTATCATTCCTTTCTTATCTAACATCTCTCGTCCAGAAGGTGATCCTACTGAGCCTAAAGGTCTCATTCTTCCTGTTGATTCAGTGGACTTTCTTCTCATTGTTGATTGAAGTCTTATAGTGTTAGTTAGGTTTAGAAGTTCTTGTGTTTTATCTTGAAAATCTTTTGACCCTGGTTTTATTCTTGTTGTTAGTCCCATTTTTGAATAATCTCTAATCTTTTAAGATTGTATATAAACCTTTCTTATTTCTTCTTCTTTTTCTTCTTGCCTTCTTCTAAAGCAATCTTCGCTTGCAACATCTTGTGCATCCTCTTCAGGAATTCTTGCTTGCTGCCTGCTTTTATCACATCTGGCCGACCATGTATAGCAAGATTAAGTCCGAAAGGGCTTGGTATCATTGTCTCTTTCTCTTCAACCTTTATCTTCCCTTTCTCTATCCCTTCAACTATCTTTATTGCATTGTCAATATCCATTAAGTCTTCCAAAACTTCTCTTCTTGCTTCCTTAAGTATTGAGAAGTCTTCAGATATCCTTCTGACAGCATTCAACAAAAGCATTGAGCTTACCTGCTGTCTCCCTACTCTTTTTGTCCTCCCTTTGTAATTTCGCAATATCATGAGAGCTCTTGTTGCACAATGTCTGAATCTTCTTTTTAGGACTTCTGATTTTTCTATTGCTAGTTTCATTAAGTCTCTTAGTTCTTTTGATTTGATTAATTTTAATGCTGGTAGCACATTAATTTTTTTCTCGCATGTTATGTAGAATCCGTTGTCTGTTATTCCTACCTGTACATCTCTATGTTGGCTTCTTGTTATTGCGTATGCTATCGCTCTTGATACGACATCATTTACCCTTCTTCCGAATAATGAATGGAACAATGTCATCCGTTTTCCTTCTTCGTCAGTATAGTGTTCGATTATTATTTTTCCTTCATGCGGTATTCCTATGTACATATATTGTTCTTTACAATAATGGTATATCGCTTCTGCTGTCTGGCCTTCTACATAAAGATGTTCTTTGATAAATTTCAGAATTTCTTTCTTGCCTATTTTCTTCTCAAACTTTTGGTTTATTAGTTTCCTGAATCTTTGTATCCCCATGGCTAAATCAAAGCTTAATGGCAGCATGTCTGAGTGCCAGGCTGGTATTGTTGGAGGTCTGCTTGGCGAGGCTCTTACCTGTGCGACCATTCCTCTGCTGAACAGGAACTCATAGACATTTCCCCCAAGTACAAAGATGTCTCCTCTCTTTAATCTTTCAAGGAATGGTTCGTCTATCTTTCCTATTACCCTGTCTTTGATTTTTACCTGGACAAAACTTTCATCAGGAATAGTCCCTATGTTTGTCATGTAAATGACTCTGGCTAACTTTCCCCTTTTTCCTATCATCCCAGTTTCTTCATCATACCATATCTTCGCATATACATAACGATCTTCCAGTGAGGTGTAGGATCCTGCAAGGTATTCGATTATACTGATAAAATCTTGTCTTGATAGGTCTTTGTAGCAGTAGCTTCTCCTTATCATGTTATATAAGTGTTCGATGTATATTCTTTCTGCTATCGCTATCCCATATATCTGTTGGGCTAATACATCTAGACAATTAGTCGGTATGTGCAATTGATCTATCTTTTTTTCTATTCCATATTTTTGTATGACTGCACATTCTATTAAGTCATCCCTGTCCATTATCAATAATCTTCCTTTTGTTACATCATGCAGTCTATGTCCTGATCTTCCGATTCTTTGCAGTGCTCTTGCAACTGATTTTGGGCTGCTTAGAAGAATTACCAAGTCAATGTATCCGATGTCTATCCCTAGCTCTAGTGATGTTGAGGAAACCACAACTTTTAGTTTTCCTTCTCTCATTCTTTGTTCTAGTTCTAGTCTATGTTCTTTTGATAATGAGCCATGATGCGCCCCTATGTTTTCTGTGTAGTTCTTTGGGAATTTTTCCCTTAGGTGATGTACAACTCTTTCGGTTGCACTTCTTGTGTTGGTGAATATAAGGGTTGTTTTATGTTGTTGTATTATGTTATCCAGAAATTCGTACATTTTTTGATGGAGTTCTTTGTGGTCTATGTATATCAGATCTTTTACAGGAGAAACTACTTTTAAGTCCATCTTTTTGAGGAATTGCACGTCGACAATTTTACAGTTTCTAAATTTATTCCCTTCCAAGCCGACGAGAAATTTGGCTATCTCATCTAAAGGAGCAACTGTTGCCGATAGGCCTACTCTGCATATATATTTTGAGAGTTCCTGTAATCTTTCTAGTGATAAGGATAGATGCACTCCTCTTTTGTTCTCAGCTAAAGCATGAATCTCATCTACTATGCACCAGTCGACGTTTTCCAGATGCTCTACAAATTTGTATGAGTTCAATAGTATCGCTAAACTTTCAGGTGTTGTGATAAGGATATGTGGTGGGTTCTTCAGCATTTTTGATTTTTCTGATTGTGTTGTGTCTCCTGTCCTTACGCCGATTCGTATTCCGAATTCTTTTCCTGCTATCTCTTCCATCTCTTTCAATGGTGTTATTAGGTTGAAGAAAATATCATTGTTCAGTGCCTTCAAAGGGCTTATGTAGACACAGTATACTTTATCTTGGAGTATTCCTTTTTCTGCCGAGTCTATAAGTTCATTTAATATTGAGAGAAATCCTGTTAGTGTTTTGGTTGCTCCCGTCGGTGCTGATACCAGGATGCTGTTCCTTTTGTGTATTTCCATCACTCCAAATTTTTGTGGGAGTGAGAACTCTTTGAATCTCTTGAAGAACCACTTCTTGACTATTGGATGAAGTAATTCCTTAATATCTTTCTCTTTATCTGGTTTGGTTTTTTCTTCTATCATTTTTTTGTGTTTAGAACTTAACCAGTTCCTGCGCCAAATAGTAAGATTGTATTGCAACGCCTTTTAAAAGTATGTTTTTCAGATTATTTTTATGTCAGAATTCTTCAAAGCATTCTCTGTTAGTTTTTTTACATCCATGTTCTTCTCTATCGCTTCGACATCTTCCAATCTTGCCCTTGTCTCTGGATGTTTTCCAACTAATAAAGAGCAGCAGTCGGAATAAGGTAATATTGATAGCTCGTATGTTCCTATTTCTTTTGCCTTGTTTACTATATCATCTTTGTTCTCTCCGAGTAAAGGTGTTAGTATTGGATGTTTTGTTACCTTGTAGATTGCGTTTATATTTTCTAATGTTTGAGAAGCAACTTGAGCAAGATTATCGCCAGTTACCAGTGCTTCATATTTCTCTTTCTCTAATATTTTTGAAGCTATTCTTAACATCATTCTTCTGGTTATTATCATTCTGTATTTGCTTGGTATAAATTTTACAAGTTCTTTTTGTATCTCTTTGAAAGGAATAAGATATAGTTTTAATTTTGGTTGATGCTTGCTCAGTACTTTTGTTATTTCAATTATTTTATCTTTAACTTCTTTGCTTGTTGAGGTGAAATTATGGAAATGTACAAGTATTACTTTGCAGTCTAGGTTGATCATATTCCATGCTGCTACCGGAGAGTCTATTCCTCCTGATAGTAATGTTACTAATTTCATCTTTGCCATTTTATATTTCGTTGTTAACCTTTATCGCTTTGCAGTTGTATTTGTCGAAAAGAATTTTTGTATTCTTGCTTTTGTGTGCTACTAGTGCTGTTATTCCTATTACTTTTCCGCCCAGTTTTTCTATGAGCTTGATTGTTCCTTTCAGTTGTGAGCCTGTCTCTATCCATTCGTCAACAATCAGGACTTTGTCTCCTTTTTTTATTGCTGTCTTGCTTATCTCAAGACCTTTGTTTGTTTTGGTATAATCTTTAAACTTTGTTTTTATTACAGTTCCTTTGACACCTGGCAGTTTTCCTAGTTTTCTTACTGTTACGAATCCTACTCTCGCTTTTTGTGATAATGCTCCGCCAATTATGAATCCTAGAGCATCTAGTCCTGCTACCTTGTTGAATTTTTCTTTTTTGAAAGGTTTAAGCAAATCACTGATTAGGTTGGAGAAGGATTTAGGATTTTCAAACAAAGGTGTTACATCATATCTTCCTTTGGTCTTCTTATTGATATACTTATCATAGTATTTGTATTTCATGTGCTTGCTTGATTTTCAAAGATTTATAAACTTTCACACTAAGAATTCGTCACCGCTTATTTTTGTGCTTATCTCTCCTCTTAGATCTTTTGTTATCATTTCTTTTACTTCAGCCTTCTTGTAATTGCTCAGTAACCATGCCAGTTTGATGAATGTAGTTTCTGGTGTCATGTCGGAATTATTGCCTAATACTCCAATACCTTGTAGCTGTCTTGCTGGAGAATATACGTTCATTTGTAGCCGTCCATATATTGTTTGAGGTGCCATTACTATTACTGTTCCTGCTTTGATTAGTTTCTTGATTGCGTTGAATATCTTTGCATTTTCTCCTGTAAATTCGTCGCTTTTTGTGATT
>JAHIPG010000364.1 GCA_018894775.1 Nanobdellota archaeon | reverse complement strand
TGTATGCCCGTCAGCAGGGTAAGATTGATTTTGCTGAGGTTCTTGATAAGCTAAAAATGTTTAAGCATATTCATTCTCATTTTTCTGGTATAGAATTTACTGATAAAGGGGAGCGAAGACATCTTGAGATTTCAAGTAATCATCCTCCTTTCAAAGAGCTTGCGAAAGAGATTCTAAAAAGAAAGAATGATATAACTATTATCTGTGAGAGTCCTGTTACCTGGATGGATAGTTTAGAGATGAAGAATATATTAGAAAGTATGAATTATAAGTTCTAGTCTTTTCTTATCTTTGCTACAAAGAATCCTTCTGTGTCATTTTCTTGTGGCCATATCCTTAAACATTTTTTTATGTCAGGAGAATATTTTTGTCCTTCAAATTCTAATACGGGTTTTGAGCTTTTGATATCAAGGTTTATTTTTTCCAGTTTAGCGTTTTTATGTTCTGTTAATAGAGAATCAACCACTCCTTCATTCTCCTCAGGCTCCAATGTACAGGTAGAATACACTAATGTTCCTCCTTCTTTCAGCCTTTCAAAACCAATTCTTAAAAGCTGTTTCTGTATTCCTGCCATTTGTTTTATGAAGTTCTGGTTCCACCATTGTATTGTCTTTAGGCTTTTTCTTATTGTTCCTATTCCAGAACATGGAGCGTCAACCATTATCTTATCAAACTGCATAGGATAGTTCCTGAACCATCTTCCTTCCATCAATGTGATGACTGTATTTGAGACTCCGCATCTTTGGAGGTTTATCTGTAATGGTTTCAGTCTTGAAATTTGGTTGTCATTAGCTATTATGAGCCCTTCATTGTTCATCTTTGCTGCTGTCTGTGTTGTCTTGCTTCCTGGGCTTGCGCATAAGTCTAATACTTTATCATCTTCTTTTGGGTTAAGAACTTCAGGTGGTATCATGGATGCTGATTCCTGCATGTATATGTATCCAAGAAAATGTTCTTTTGTGTTTCCTATTGCTTCACCTTCCAGCCAGAATCCTTCTTTGCACCAGGGTATCTGTTGAAGCTTGAACCTTTTCTTGATTTCGTTCACAGAAGTTTTTAAGGTATTTACCCTTATTGATTTTCTTAAAGGCCTCAGGGAATAGTCTAGAAATTCATCTAAATCTGTCAGTTCTTTGTATCTTTCTAAAAATTTTTCTTTCCATTCCATGAAGATATACCTATCAAAATGGATTTATAAATTAATTGGAATGATCCGATAAGAATAAAAACAAGTTAGACTTTAGAATAAGGATGGAACTGTATGATTACCAAAGGATAGATAAAGAGATAGCATATAATTATAGAAGAATCCTTTTTCTACCAAGCTTACAGCCTGTTAATTCAAATAGGGAGAAGGAGAAACTGTTTAAGGATAGGACTTACAGCCCTCAGTTAAAGTATAAAGCTCCTGATAAAAGTCTTGTCAAGTTAAGGCAGAATCTTATGAAGATAAGGACTGATACATCTGTGATAGGCCAACTTTTCAACCAAAGGAGAAAGGAACTTCTAACACAGATAGATCTTCTGATGAATGTCGGTAAGCCTTCAATCACAAAATATTCAATGGAACTGTATGGCCAACCAAGCAAAGATACAGTAAGGAAAGCAACCAGGCTCTTAGATTTGGAGAGTGAAAAGGAAACTACTATATATAGCAAGCTTTCTGTGGTTAAAAAATTCCTGGATTCATTGCTGACAAAAGGTTTGAACTGGAGGGTTATTGAAAGGGATATGGTTGCTGCAGCTGCATTCAATGTTAGTGAGAAGATTCTCTATATTAATACCGGTAGAAAGTTTAGTGACCACGATCTTAAGAGGTTAGTGGTGCATGAGATAGGTACCCATGTGACCCGTGCTGAGAATGGCAGGAAGCAGAAATATAATCTGTTCTATCTTGGGTTCCCTGGTTATGCTATGACTGAAGAGGGCTTGGCTGTTTATAATGAGGATAGGTCTGGATTATTGTCTAATGAGGTGTTAAAGAAATATGCTGGAAGGGTTGTTGCTGTTGATCTTGCTTTGAAGAATTCTTTCAGTACAGTTTATAATTATCTGCTTGAATTTTTTGATAAGGAAGATGCTTGGACTTTGGCTTTGAGGGTAAAGAGAGGTATATCAAATACTTCAAGACCTGGAGCTTTCACAAAGGATCATATTTATCTTAGCGGATTTTATCTGATTAAAGATTTTGTTAGAAAAGGTGGAAATCTTAAAAGCCTTTACGTGGGTAAGATTGGTGTACAGCATGTACCTTATCTGAAGAAGTTATGATTTCTTCCAGAAAAATTTATAAAGAAAAAAAAAGTGATTTATGTATATGAAACTGCTGGTTGTTGCATCAAAAAAAGATTTGTCATGCAACAGGATAATAAAAGAGGCTGAAAAGAAAAAAATAGAAGTGTCTAAAATCATTTATGGAGATGATTTAAAACCAGAACAGCTTAAAGAATTTGATTTCTGCATGATAAGGGATGCTTACAGTGTTGGAAAAGATTTCCCGGATTTTTTGAGGACAATCCTTTCAGCTTTCAGGAGTAATCAGTTATTTGATGATAAAATGTATGAAAAATATTCTCCCTGTGAAAGCAAGCAGTACGGACACCCTCAAGACAAACTATTCCAGCATTTGATGTATGAAAAAGCGGCGAATATGCCAAAGTTTTGGGATTATGATTCTGTAGACAAGATAGCCATAAAATCATTCCCAATAGTTATTAAGCAAAAGATTGGCGAAAGAGGCAAAGAAGTGTTCATACTTGAATCAGAAGAGGAGATAGAAGATTTCTTCAATAAAAGGGATATTAAGGACTTCTTTTTTGAAGAGTTTTTAGAACTAGATAAAGACATAAGAGTCATCGTATTAAACCATGAAGTGCTTGGTTCTGTAAACAGAAGGGTAAGATTCAAAGACAACCAAGGGTACAAGGGTGTAGGTGTGAAGGTAATTGGGAAATATAAAGTTCCAGAAGAAATTAAAGACAACGCAGTTGAAGTATCCCATATATTGGGCAGCGAGTTCTGCGGGCTTGACTTTGGGATAGACAAGAAAGGGCATCATTATTTAATGGAGTGTAATGTTTCACCCTGGTTTTCTTCAGCTGAGCGGATTCTTGATATGAACATAGCAAAAAAGATAGTTGAATTTATTCTCGAAAAACAGAATTAAACTTGGGCTCCCAATTTCTTAGCTTCTTCAGAAGTAGCTTTGATTGCTTTTGTTATCATTGAGTTTATTTTTTTTAGTCCTTCAGGATTTAAAGTCGATGTTTCTTCATCCATGTAGTTTTTCTTGTTTACTTCCAGTTGTATGACATGGACGTTTTCTGAAGGATCCCCATATTTTTGGGTTATGTATCCTCCGCTGTAAGGGTCATTTTTTGTAACAGCAAGATTAGATTTTTCTGATTCCTTTTTCAATGTAGCTTTAAAGGCGTTTATCAATCGTTTATCTGCAGATGTATCATCTAATGTCCCAATCACAAAATCAGGTCTTTCTTTGCCTTCATCTGGAGTTCCTTTATAACCAACCGCATTCATTGAATGACAATCAAGCATCAAAGCATAACCATGTTCTTTTTTCATATCTTGTATTGCTTTTTGAATCAGATGGTGGTATTTATCATAGAATTTTAAGATCTCTTTCTTCTCTTTAGGAGTGTATTCTTTCTTTATGACTTTTCCTGTTATCAAAGATATTCCTTGCAGTGGACCGAGTTGAAGATGTAATGGTATATCTTTTCCTTTTTTAGGATGCTTATTTCGGTTCATGTTCACGAGGTGCTTGCTCAACCTTGTCAGAATAAAAACTCCTTCTTTTGTATCGTAGAGCTTATCGGTGAAAGAATCGACACCTATAGATGATAGTTCTTTGAGATTTATTGCATGTTCAAAATCTGAGATAATATACACCCCACTATGAGGGACTGATAAGATGTAATCTATTGTCCTTTCTTTGGAGAATATGAGCTCATCAATATCTTTCTCAGTTCTTTCATTGTTAAATACGTGGATTACTTCTACCATAGTATGATTATAATAATATAAATATTTATAAATTCTTTTGAATAATCTAGCCGGCATGATTAAAGTTAATATTATTGATAATCTTGGTAAGAAGACTAGGGAATTAAGCGATAAAGAGGCAGAGAAAATTTCTAAGCTTATTCGGAGCACTAATCTTAAAGAGAACAAAGATAGCACTTATACTGAAGAGGAAATCAAATATCTTACAGAATCCAGGACTCCTGAAATGGTGAAAAAGAGAACCAAAGAGGGTTTTGTTGTATTTCTGACCAATGAGGATGATGAAGTTGTTGGTTGCGGTATGGTGGTTCATTGGAAAGACCATTATGAGGGGAAGTATCTAAGAGTTAGGGATGACTATAGGAAACAGGGTTTAGGTAGACAAATTTGTGAGCTTCGTGAGAAAAAGCTTAAAGAGTTAGGGGTTAAAGAGGTTTATATTCAGTCTTTGAAGTTTGAGAATACTATTAATTTCAACAAGAAGCGTGGTTTTGTTGAGACTGGTGAGAAAACACCTAAAAATCTTGCAATTATAATGAAGAAAAAGTTATGATTCTATTTTTAGTATCGCATAACTCTCAGAACTTATTGATCTAGAGTATGATTTCAGCAAGGTTATCTTAAGTCCTTCTAATGTTTCTTCTACGCCTTCATTTAATTTTCGATTTGTAGTTTCTCCAACATCCAATAAGATACTGCTAGGTGTTGATGAGAATACTTTCATTAATCTTATTTTTGTATTGCTTATTATTTTCTCTTCATCTGTATTCAACAGGTATTCATTTTCTCCAGGAGTGTATTTTTCTATTTTTACTATCACCACGCTATTCTTAGGTTTTGCATTGTTGTATATTATTTCTTGGGTGGTTACCTTTAAACCATCTATGATTTCTTCTTTTCTTGTAGTCTCCATCTCTCTAGTTATTCCTTCAACTTCGATTGTTACACGTCCTATGTTTAGGATTTCTGTTACCTTTACTGATTCTCCTTCCACTTTCTTTTTCTCATTTAGTATTAGTAAGTATTCTTTGTCTCCTATCCTATCAACTATGCAATTGACATTATTTTCACAGTCTTCACAATCACATTTTTCTTTATCCTGACATATTCCATCCCCGTTGCAGATAGGGCAGTTTTCAGGGACAGATACTAATGTTCCATCAGGACATACAAAACCTGGTGGTATTATTTCTTTTTCTGGAGTCAGCCAGCCATAGAATGAACTTGCGATTGTAAGTAGTGCTGCGATTAGGCTTAGTATGACTGCCCAGTTCTGCCAGCTCAATTTTTTCATAAGTATTATTAAAGTGTTCTTCTTTATAAAAATTGCCAAATTGATTTAGAGTAAGTAATATGAAAATTGGAAAAATAACGGTTTCAAGCAGGGTTTTTCTTGCACCAATAGCCGGAACAACTGACATTCCTTTTAGAATTCTGTGTAAGGAGTATGGTGCTGGCATGGTTTTTACTGAGATGATTAATTGCAGAAGTTTGATAGAAAAGAATCCTAAGGCTTTAGCTCTTGCTGAAACTTCTAAGGATGAAGGACCTGTTGGTGTACAACTGTTTGGCTCTAAGCCTGATGAATTCAGGAAAGCTGCAAAGTTAGTAAAGACAAAGATTATAGATATTAATTTTGGTTGTCCTATGCAAAAAGTAACTAAGAATGGGTCTGGTTCTGCTCTGTTGGATAAGCCTGATTTGATGAAAGAGATAGTCCAGGCTGTTAAAAAAAGTAAGAAAACTGTTATGGCTAAGATAAGGCTAGGTTATACAAAGAATAATGTTATAAAAAACTGTAAGATATTAGAGAAGGCTGGTGTTGATGCTATAACAATTCATGCAAGGAATAGAGAGCAGTATTATTCTGGTAAGGCTGACTGGAAGTATATCAGGCTGGCGAAGAAAACTGTTTCAATCCCTATTATTGGTAATGGTGATATTGATTCTGGTAAGAAGGCAGAAAGTATGCTGGAAATTGCTGATTTCTGCATGATCGGCAGGGCAGCCATGGGCCATCCAAGGATATTCAAGAGAGTAAATGATTATCTCAAGAATAATGAAGAAGAAAAATTTGATTTCAAAAAACAATTACAAGATTTTGATAGATATTATAAGCTTACAAAGAAGTATAAGTTAGATGATCTTAGCAGGCTTAAGGTTCATGCTGTCCAATTTGTTAAAGGTTTTAAGGGAGCAAATAAGGTAAGGCTTAATCTAAATCAGGCTAAGACTAAAAAAGAATTGATTGAAATGATTATGAATGCGCCGGCCGGGACTTGAACCCGGGTCTCTGCCTTGGCAAGGCAGAATTATAACCACTAAACTACCGGCGCGAGTAAATAGTTTTTAAGTTCTTTAGTTTTTAAAAGTTACGGTGGAATCGGGGTTGGTGCGAAATAGGTGTTTAGTTTAAGAGCTGTTGCTCTTAAGTATGTTCTGAGGTTTTGTTTTACGCCAAGTAGACATAAGTAGATGTCTTT
>JAHIPG010000363.1 GCA_018894775.1 Nanobdellota archaeon | reverse complement strand
ATTCTCCATATGCTTTATGGCAAACGTTATTTAAAGAAAAGACATGGATGAAATCTTTTTCCATACTTTCAAAGTCCCAGTAAGAATGTGCAGTAAGGTATTTATTTTCTTCTGATGAACTCTGATAATTGTCTTCTACTAACCAGTGGTAATAGTATACATCAACTGTTTTCTTAATTCCATCGGAGCCAGTAAAGGTAAACGGCTCTTCATGTGCACCGCTGACATTTCCAAAAGAAGGGAAAGGATATAGAGGTTGATGTCCATAATCATAAAAATTGGTATCCCTGCTTAAGAAGTTATGGTTGGTAAACTCAGCCAAGCCCTTGCCAGAGTCATCGTCCCAGTAGTCTCTGAATATAGGAAGATTCGCTATAGGATAAGAAAATGTGGGAAATGCTTTATCAGCTTTCCAGTACTCTTCATACATATCAGGACCAAACAGAAGAGGAAAGTGGTTATCATTCCTCACATGAGCTGGGACAGTCTTGTCCTCTAAAAGATGAAGAACCTGACCTAAAGCTCGGAAGGTTTTAGCAAAATTTGTGTTTCTATCCTCTTCATTCTGACTGGTCAGAGCTAATTCATAATAATCTCTTGCTTTTGTCCAAGAATATTCATGGTCAGAGTGACTATATGCCCAGTTTATGCTGGGAACTACTGCCCATATCAAAGGTCCTACATTATCAGATAATCCCTCACCCGATAATGGATCATAAAAATGAGTGACTGTTCGTCTAGCCATTCGAGCATAGGCTTGAACTTCATTACTGCCATCAGGATGATCCTCTTTCCAACTGCCAAACTTAACCCATTCTGTTACTGTTTTTTCCTGTTCTATTTGTGGGCATACCAAAGCTTCAACACTGCCAGGTCCATTAAACTCCTGCTTAAAACCTTTTTCAAATCCTAAATTATTCTTCAAGTAGTTATCTAAACCGCTACTATTAACAGCTTCCTCAGTCATTATTTTATGAAATGGTGCTTCGTAACTAAAAACTGGTTGGCTAAGAGTTAAAAGCCCGATGACTAAAACTAAAGTAACAATTTTTTTCTTCATTTCAGGTTTCTCCTTCCTAATTCTTTTCTCTTAGATTTCTATCAGCAATCTAACTGTTTAGCTGTTTTAATATTTTTTACTAATCTTTGCTTTTTACAGCTTTTTTAGTTAACTCTATAAATTGTCCACTTAATAAATCATACACTACAAGCATATTCCTTTTAACTTGATAATAGAATATCTTGCTCCCATCTGGCGAAACAGAAAATTCTCCAAAGTCAGGAGGAGCAGTAATTTCTTCAGCTTTTTTTGTATTTAAATCTAACATATAGAGAAATATCTTTAGATAAGGGCTACCTTCTACCTTTTTCTTATCAGTAAAAATAACTTTTTGCCCGTCTGGCATCCACTTGATTCTCCGGACATCAACATTGTCAAATTCAAATATTTTCTCTGACCTGCCCGTATCAACATCCACAATATAAAGAAAGGAGGGTCTTCTACCTAATATTTCCAAATTATAATAAACTAACCTTCTGCCTTCTGGTGACCAATTCCACCATCGTTTAGGGTCAGAAGTATCCAAGAGTTTTCTTTTGTTGCTTCCTGTATTATCAATTACACATAAAAAAGTTTTATTGTCAGGCTCTAATAATCGTTGAGGATCTTCAAATTCTTCAAAGATAATTCTATCACCTTGGCTATTCCACCAGAGTCCTCCACTATAACAATTACTGATTTTTTTCTTTTTCCTATCTTCAATATTTAACACATAAATCTCTCTATGATTTGAACCAACATATAAAGAGTATACTATAATTCCAGTACTATAATTGGCACGAAACTCATCAATTTTTTCATTAACAATTTGCTCGATGTGTGATCCATCAACATTAGCCATATAAATACTGTTATGTTTTCGATAGACTATTCTTTTACCATTCAAAATCCAAGAAAATGTTTGAAGATAAGAGTCTACAGTTATAAGATCAATATATGTTTTAGCTCTATCAGTTAGATTATAGTTTATCAACTGTTGTATCGGATAGGAATGTTCAATATCATAAGATATGGATTCGTCTTTATCTTTAAGAATTTTGCCATAAAGCAACATCTTGCTATCAGTAGACCATGCACTTTCTTCACCAGTATCATCAGCAACTAATGTTTTATCAGTTCCATCTGAATTAAAAACATATAATCTATTTTTAACATCTGTAAAATCAGTCTTATAATATTTGCGAAAACAACTAATTTTCTCCCCATCAGGAGACCACTGATGATTAAACCATTCCCCTTCAAACCAATCAGAATCTTTTGCAAATAAAGGGTCTCCTGATGAAAATATAGCCAAAATTATCAGTAAAATAAGCGCAAAGTATTTCATCTTTGTTTTCCTCCTTAGTATACTTTCTCTACCACTCATCTATCATCCAGTTGCCAGATTCATCGTGAATAAAGTAAATAAAATAACCTCTCTCTTCACCACTTTCATCTCTTACAATTATGTATTCAGCCACATTGCCTTGAACAGAGATGGGATGGATTTCCTGCATTTCATCTACTATTCTGGGTAGTTCCTCTTTTAAGCGGTTAAATACCTGCCTATATTTCTCTTTAGCTCCTTCACTAAAATAACTAAGGGCACTTTCAACCTCTTTCTGGTGTAGTTCTTGCTTCATTGCATTCCAAACATCCTTTGGATCAAGCATAGGCAACTCTACTTTTATTACCCGGTTATTTCCAGTATCAGCTATCCAGATATATTCCTTATATGGGTCAGCGTCTTTTATAACACTGGAAGGACTATCTAAGCCAATTCCGTTTATATTTAACAAGAATTGTTGATAGGAATCAAATTTTACTACGCGGTTATTAGCCGTATCAGCCACATATATATAGTAATTATCTCGACAAGAATCTGTGGGTTGGCTGAATTGTCCATTACCTGAACCTGCCTCCCCCCAATAATTCCAAAGAGACCCTGAGGAAGAAAATTCTTGTATACGGTTATTTAAGGAGTCTGCTATATGGAGATTGTTATAGAAATCAATAAATATTCCCATAGGCTGATCAAATTGTCCTGGTTCAGTACCCTGAGCACCCCATTTAGTTATAAAAGTCCCAGTTGCGTCAAATTTCTGTATACGGTGATTCAGACTATCTGCAACATAGACATTCCCTTCATTATCTACCCCAATACCCCAAGGCTGGTTGAATTGAGCATCTTCTTGACCTTGCTCTCCTACTACCCCTGCATTACCAAAATCCGTATCTAAAGAACCAACAGGTTTATATTTTAGAATGCGATGATTGCCAGTATCAGCAATATAGATATTACCATTTTCATCTAAGGCCATTCCTTTAGGACTGTTTGTAGATAACGGAACATAGTTCTGATAATTGCCATCTTTGTCATAAATAACAACTTGATTAGTGGCTGATTCTAAAATATATAGATTCCTATTTGAGTCAACCACCAAATCAACTGGTTCAGAAGCAGCTATGTCTGCAACAATATTAATATTATAATCTAATTTTACCGTTATTAGACCAATTGCTGGAGAAGCTGTTACTCCTGAGATTAGTTCAGTGGCATCTATCTGATAGGTATATTCACCATCTGAAACAGTATTATTATAGCTATCCTTACCATCCCATATCTGAGAGATAGAACTTCCTGAATCACTAAATGTATTGATGATATTTTCGTCTTTATCCTTAAGAGTTATTGTCCAGAGAGCAGCATAGCTAATATCAGCAGTAATGGTAGTGGTATCCAGAGTCCCATCTCCATCTGGACTAAAAGGATTAGGAATAGCTGAGAGATCATAGATACTGAACATATCAATGTTTACTTGATCAGAAATTTGATTCTCGTTGTTATCAGTTACAGTTAATCTGATAGTATAAACAGGAGCCTTCAATCCTGTAGTATCCCAACTACCTAAAGGACCTTCTTCTACAGGAGTATCACCCGTGACCATAAGATACCAATAGCTTGGAGCAATTCCCTCACCAAAGTGGAGTTGATATGAATTAAAGTCAGGAGATTGGGCAGTACCAATGATAGAGACAACTTCAGCCTCTCTGAGCACGGTATCCTGAGCAGGTGAGCTTATCTGGGCAATAGAACTGGCAATTGGGATAGCTGAAGTCTCAGTAGAATAACTGCTTTCATTTCCTACATTATCAACTGCGGTGAGGACATAGTAATAAGTGATGCCATTGGTTAAGCTGATATCTTGATAGGAAGTAGTCGTAATTAAAATAGGATTAATCTTTGTATATGGGCCACCCTGTATTTCAGAACGACAGAGATTATATCCAGCTAAGTCTGATTCAGAGTTAGGATTCCAAGATAAATTTACTATAGTATCCCCAGGCATGGCAGTTAAACCTGTAGGTGCAGAAGGCGGGATGGTGTCAATAATGAAAGACCATTGTGCCTGAGACGCTGAATTGCCAGCTTTATCTTTCACATCAACTGTTACTGTATGCTCTCCATCAGATAAATCTGCGGCTGGGGTATAAGTGAAACCTGTTAAAGTAATCTGAGTGCTGGTGGTGATATCAACTCCATTTAAAGTAATCTTCGCAGTGGCAGTATCAATTCCTGAACTTTCATCAGTAAAGTCTGCTGAAATGGTTGCTTTGGCATTAGCGAGAATAGAACCATCAGTAGGTAGCAAATTAAAGATTTCTGGTGGGGTTATATCAGGAATTTCACTGTCTATGCCAACGATATGAATAGTAAGAAGTCCACCGGGTTTCGCTCTCAGTTCTACTTCTATAGCATTATCTAATTGAAGTATGACTGGTACCTCGATAAACTTTACTTTTTGATTGAAGTCATTAGGTCCTAATGCCTGCGTTCCATTAATGGAGATAATAGCACTACTACACAATTTCTTCTTTAGGCCTTGAGGTCCACCATTATATACCCGCAAAATAAATTCTGTATTTGGATTTAGAACAGAGAAATTATTTACAACCACCACTGGAGCACCTTTTTCCCTTATAAAGTCTTGAGGTCCAAAGGCAGTAAATTCTCCTGCCCAAACTAAAGTGGAATGCCCAATTAAAAAAAGACAAGTTGTTAATAATAAAACAAGTATCCCCGGAATTAATAAAAAAGAATTGTGGATAAAATTAGAAACTAATTTCTTAGACATTTGTTTTCCCCCTTCGAGCTTTTTTAGAAACCAAAAAGCCGCGTTACCTTTTTTCGGCAACCCGGCTGTCTTTTTATTTTTTCGTTATCGGTACACTCGGCTGTCTTATATCTCTAAGACCCGTGGTTTTGTGTCCCACCCTCACGAGTGGTTTACCTTTTCGGATAATATTAAATTTATCGGTTCTATTAAAAGTATAGCACATTTTTTCCTTTTGTCAAGGGGTAGCTCAGTTCTATCTTTTTAATACACCAACATAATATCCCATACCGTCGTTACACCTGCCTGTGCCCTCTGGGGTAAATGCCCCGATTGGATATAAAAGTACTCTTATATATCCAATTTCACCTAAAACAGCCCTAAAAACCCCAGAAAAACAGGGGTAATATATCCAATCTATGTATATAACAGATTTACTGCCTTTTCTACGTCCTCATCCAGGACATCTGCATAGACTTCAGTTATCCTACTGCTAGAGTGGCCTAACTGCTTCTGGACCATTCTAAGGTCTTTTGTTGCCCTATACAGCATTGTACCATAGGTATGACGAGCGCTATGTATGCTATATTGTGTATTTAAGCCACAAGCCTTTATCCAACACTTAAAACGCTTCTGAATGGCACTAAGGGTCATTTTGGGGCTTCTTTCAGATATAAAAAGATAATTATCCGGGTTAACCGGCTCCCCTACCCTCTTTTTCCAGGAAATAAACTCTTTGAGGTGCTTTTTTAATTTCTCGCTTATTGTAACTAACCGGCTTTTATTCCCCTTGCCTCTTGAGACAAAGACTGAGTTTTCTCCTTTGCCTATATGGATATCTTTTATTTTCAGGTTTGCGATCTCACTGGCTCTTAACCCGCATGATAAGGCAGTGTCAATGATGGCCCAATCACGAATAGGTTTTTTCTGGTCCTTGGCTATACCAACTATGGCTTTTTCTTCAAGAAAAGTCCTTAATGCTT
>JAHIPG010000362.1 GCA_018894775.1 Nanobdellota archaeon | reverse complement strand
TTCACACAAATTTGCTTTGCAAATTTGTGAATACTTCGGAATTTATTCGCTTCGCTCATAAATTCCTCGTATTTTTAAATTCCTCATTCGCTTACGCTCATTCGGAATTTAAAAAAGCCGCTGGAGGGAATTGAACCCTCATGGGCTACGCCCCTACAGGAATTGAACGCAATCTTTTTAAGCAGTATGTTAGGATAGGCTACCGTCTATAAATAGTTTTTGCGTCATGCCGATAATAGGCTTGAACAGCTTTTCCTTGCGGAACTCATTTCCTAACGGAACTAATGCCCTCATAGAACTATGAATGTTGCATAGAATGGTATGGTTTTCATTGCCTTCGGCACTCTTTGCCTTTCGGCACTACATTAACCTTTTAGGATGTCAAAGCCCCTGTTAAGGGAAAGAGTTTCTGTGTCTTGCACCAGCATGCTTATTTCAGGCTAAAACTGATACTATGCCTTCATCTTTTTCATAGTTCATTGTTGCTGTTGCAAGGTTCACAAATGGGTTTACAAGCATCCTTGTAAATGCTTTCAGTTTCTCTGATTTAGCAATGAACATAACAAACATTGGGCTAAGGGTATAATATGTTTTAACTAACACCTTCCCGAGTCTGTTTTTCATTAGTTTTTCATCCCTCCATTTCCTTAGAATGGTTAACTCTCTTGATTTCGGGTCGTAGTAAGCAGATCCGACAAGACAGCAGGAATGATGATGGAGATGTACTCCTTGTACCCCTGAAGGTGCTATTTTTCCAATTGCTTTTCCAATGATTAGAACTATAGGAATAATAAGCAAGACACTCGAAACACAACAGAGTCCATATTTCCAATTTGTTAATTTCTCGATTTTGGCACTACTACCATCGCTTTTCACCCCTAAGAATTTCCAATAATCAAGAATATCCTTACCATCTTCGGTAACTGTGTATGTTATTTTTACTTTATCTCCATCATGATATGTATCTCTCAAATCACCTGGAAACCCACAACCTATAGCTTCGAATACATTTTCTGACGCTCCAGAAGAACCCTCATCTGCAATCTCTATAGAAGTCCATCCTGACACTGTATAAGACTGGCGAATAGATGTTATTATCCCTACAATTTCTATTTTATCCCCCTTATGATAATATTTATCCTCTTTATATATCTCAGAAGGTTTCTTCTCATCACCCCATGTAGTAGGTAATAAGATAGATAAAAGAAGAACACATAAAATTACTATTATCCCAATGATAACCAAAAATTTTTTATTCATTGTTCAGAAACCTCCTAATATACTACTACACCACTTGCACTCACATCAATTTCTACAAATACATATGAAGCATCTGTAGTTCCTTCTGTCCACCACTCAGAGGTTACATCAACATAACGCTCACCCCAATCTCCATTTGCATAGATAGAAACCTTATGTCTTCCAACCCCTACATTGGGTACCAATCTATACATCATTTCATCTGCTCCCAGATATTCAGAATCAATGAAAATGTCATCTATGTATAAATCCACAAAATAGCTTTGGTATGTCTCTTTATTCTCTATTTCGAAATCAATAGATGTTTCTGCAAGCCCACCATTATTTTCATCAAAATAGAAGTTAGCTTGTTTCCAACCACCTTTTGATGCGTCTTCAGTACTCACAGGAATATATCCTATATACCAATCTCCCTGTGTATCATCGACCCAGGGTGGTGGAGAATATTCGTCTGCTCCAACATATATTGATATTTTAACATTGCAGGGTTCCTGAAATTTTTCAGCAGCACCATTTGCATAATCATTTGGTTCAATATCAAACATCATTTCATATTCATCATTCATGTAAAACCATACCGACTTTTCTACATCACCAATATTGTATGCGAGAACAGAAATATAACAATAATATTTGGGCTTTTCCTCAGTTTCCCCCTGTCCTTGTTCTTCTGTTGTACCTCCCTCTCCTTCTTTTCCTTTTTCGGTTTCTACACATCCGCTACTGAAAACAACCAGCAGCATTAATATACAGATTCCAAATGCCAATATCTTGTTTTTCATTTTATTACCTCATTATTCTTTTTTTCTTTCCACCTTTTAACAATATAACACAGATACCTATAATTGCTAGCAGATAGATTGCTTCAAATGATGGTACAGGTTCCCGAGGCTTGATTGGCTCAAGTAGTGTGAAGGTGCTACTACTAATAGAATCATCCTCGACAAATGCTGTGCCTGCCTTATAGAGTACAAAATAAAATAGGTATTGTCCTAATGGAACAGTTGAAGGGATGTAAATGAAAACCCATTTATCCGTTAATGTTGTTCTTGCGGGAACTGTAAAAACCATAGTTTCACCAACTTTTATATTACGCCCTTTATCATCTTTAACCTCGCTTTGGTCTGGATATCTCAGATATATTCGGATAAAATAATCTTCGTCATAATAACCATAATTAGCGACATCTACTTCGATAATTTTAGGGGACTCCTGATGCACCTCTGTAGGATACCTTGCTCCATCTATCTCAGAATAAGCATCCACATTTGTGGGTAAAACAAACAACAGCATTAACACACAAACTCCAAACACTAAAGATTTCTTACCCATCCTACTCACCAATCTCTCATGTCTTTCCTCAAATATAAACTTAACTTGCTTACCTCAATAAAGTTTCATTGAGTTGATAAACCTAATGAGCAGCAGAGAGGATTGTTTTGCTGGGGTGATATATGTGGGGATATTAAGCGAAAGAGAACGGGGAATTATGAACCTGTTGAAGACAGGTAAATCTGTAAGAGAGATAAGCAAACACTTTGGGGTATCTATCACAAGCATATCCCGGTCCATTTCGAACATTAGAACAAAAGCACTTGATTTAGAAGATGATATAGAGTTTCTAATGGATATCGGTTTTCTAAGAATAAGAAAAGATAAGTTCGAATTTATTACGAGGGATAAAGACCCTAAAGCCCTCAAACTGAAACAGAAATAGGATGATACTCATTAATATAATCAGGTGGCTTGATTACTGATACAGAAAAAACATACTTTAGATACAGGCGTCATGCTTACAATCCATAGAAACACATTTTATGGTAAATCCATGAAACACGTTCCATCCTCATTAGAATAGCAAAACACGAAAGGTCTGCATTTGCAAAAATCCACAGGGACACGTTTTACGAAAATAGCATGAATACACGTAGCATTGGCTTTGGCATGGAAACTAACCAGAGAGACCAGTCGCATCTGAATTCTCATCCCCTGACCCCTGTACAAAAGGATTCGCTTACTCTTATCACTCCATGTAGTTGGGAGACTTTCATCTCTGCAATCCCCTACACCTTATTGAAAACATTATCGCCCATACCCCTTACGGGGTATGGGCGCGACTACCTCTGCTACCATTTGCATACTTTTCTACTTGTATCCTCTCCAAGTGGGAAAAAGAGAGAGCACTCTGCTCCCTTTCCATTTTCCGTTTTGTGTATCGTAGAGGAAATAGATTGCCAAAGAACCATATAAAACTAAGCCTTTTAGGTGGTTAGACTTCCTTTAATACCTGAAATAGGAAATTGCGGGATGGAAAGAAACACCTGTCCCT
>JAHIPG010000361.1 GCA_018894775.1 Nanobdellota archaeon | reverse complement strand
TGTGGGCCTCTGCAAGGTTTGGGTTTATTCGTAGTGCCTCTCGGTATTCTTTTTCTGCTTCTTCGTAGCGTTTTAGATCAGATAATAAAAGCCCGAGGTTGTTGTGGGCCTCTGCAAGGTTTGGGTTTATTCGTAGTGCCTCTCGGTATTCTTTTTCTGCTTCTTCGTAACGCCCCAGATATCGTAACAAATTTCCGAGGTTGCTGTGGGCATAAACGTCATTTGAGTCTGTTCTTATAGCTTCTCGGAACTCTTTTTCTGCTTCTTCGTAGCGTTTTAGGTCTCGTAACAGGTTTCCTAGGTTGTAATGAGCCTTTCCAAAATTGTGGTCTATTTGTATTGCTTCTAGGTATTTTTTTTCTGCTTCATCGCAACGTCCTAAATCTTTTAATAAATTTCCTATATTACTATGAGGGTCTGCATATTTTGGATTTATTCTTATAGCTTCTTGGAACTCTTTTTCTGCTTCTTCGTAGCGTTTGAAATATAGTAACAAAGTCCCAAAGTTATTGTGGGCAGGTGCAAAATCGGGATTTATTTGTATTGCTTCTTGGTATTCTCCCTCTGCTTCTTCATAGCGTTCTTGATTTTTTAGTAGAACTCCAAGATTGCTATGAGCATCTGCAGATTTTGGATTTATTCGTATTGCTTCTCGGAACTCCTTTTCTGCTTCTTTCTCCCTACCCTTCTGTTTAGCTAACAAAATCCCTAGGTTGGCATGGGCATTTAATAAATTCGAATCTATTTGTATTGCCTCCCGGTATTTTTTCTCTGCTTCTTCGTAGCGTCCTAGCTCTGTTAGTAGAACTCCGGCGTTATATCGTGTTTTTGCTTGATTTTCTATTGCAATTTTTTTTAGCTCGTCATTTTTTGCAATTTCCTCTGCTAGTTTGAAGAATAGGTATGCTAGTTTATAGTTCTCTAATTTTACTTTTTCACTTTCTTTAACACCTAAATCAATGAAAATTGTTGTGAGTTCGTCTTCCTTTCCCTTAGACTCTTTCCTAGCAATCTTTAGTGCACTGTCAAAATTCCCATCCTTCAGAAATTCCTTGATTTTTTCTAATGTCTTCTTGTTCATTCCTCAACCTCCTCCAGCTTTGTATTGTTTTGAAGAACCACGGGATTCCCTCCGAGGATTCCGACGTACTGCACCAGGTTGTATACAAAGGAGTCTATGTTGTTTATGAGTAGGGTTTTCATTGTTAATCTAATGTTTTTTTATTATTGTATCTATCTTCCTATTGAGTTTCTTTGCTTTTTTAAGTAACTCCTTTCGAATACCTTGTATTTCTTTAACAGAACTTGATAAATCAGAAAGCTTATTTTTTAACTCATGAATGCTTTTGATAGTTTTTTCATCATAACCATCAAAAGCAGTTTTAATGAACTCTTCATCAATCGTTTTATTCTCTAACAGTGCATTTTCTATATTAAAAGCATGGCTATGTATGCTACCACTCAGTGAAGATTTTTCAAAATCCTTTTTGCCATGTTTTTCTATGTAAATCTCTTTAATTTTGTTACGGATATGAATGAATAGTTTATGGTATTTGGTTACATATTCGTCTAATTGCTTATCTCCAAAATACCCATTCATC
Source organism: Nanobdellota archaeon (assembly GCA_018894775.1). Classification (GTDB taxonomy): domain Archaea; phylum Nanobdellota; class Nanobdellia; order SCGC-AAA011-G17; family VGLX01; genus JAHIPG01. The sequence continues at coordinate 1,253 of JAHIPG010000361.1, read as the reverse complement.
TCTTTTTCGAGTCCTTTGTCCATTTCGTGTAGAGATAGAAACTCATCTTTAAGTTTTATTTTTTCGTATTGTCCTAACATTCCCTTCAAATTGGGATCACGAAATTGCAAGTTTTTTAGACTATTGATATGATTAAGTAATATTCCACGGATCGGGCTACAGACAGTATCCACGGCTCTTTTTATTCGCTCTTTTTTATCTCTTCTTTCCTGTAGAACGTAGCCACCTAGGAAACTACCTATGAGTGCTATGGCTGCACCAAAAAGTGTACCCAAAACCCCAAGAACATAACCTTTATCGACACCTTCTAAGACACATGAACCAAAGTAACAACCAAGACTTCGTTTTTCCTCTAATTCTACAAGTTTTTTGCTTATGTTGGTTTGTCTCTTTGAAAACTCCACTTGACTTTCACTTATAGCTGCCTGCTGTTTGTTGATATACTCATTGAAGGTAAGTGGTTCTCTGCTAGGAGATGTGAATACTCTACTAATTCCTCGGATAAGACACCTGCAACTACTATTCCGATTATGACAGTTAGTTTGGTATTCTGATGTGGAATTGGTACCAAATGCTCTGGCAGATGCTCTACAAATCTTAGCATCTTCTGGAACCTTAAAGTTATCTTCAAACCTAAATTCAGTTACATAGGTTCCATCAGGTAATTGGGTTGTACGTGGATCAAAATACTGACCTAAGTTATATATTATTTCCTCCCCACACGTTATCGTAACAAATGGCCGTACACCATAGTCCTTTAATCCAGATAGATTGCCTCTTGTGGTTAAGGTAAAGACAACTTTGTTGTTATAACTACCCTTAACTAAATCCTGGGTATGAACAGGACTACCATAATAAATATCTAGGGAATGATTGATTCTTTCAATAATAGGAAATTCACAATCCATATCATAGAAGTTGTTAGGATCGTCAATATTGTTTTTTGGAACCACAGTTATAGCAAATACATTTCCTACGATAATCAAGATAGATATGAGTATAATTGTGTTTTTCATCCTTCAACCTCCAGGGCCTTGAGCAGCGCCATGCCCTTGTTCAGGGTCTCTTCATACTCCCTCTCCGGGACGGAATCAGCGACGATTCCCGCCCCTGCCTGGACATAGGCCCTGTTGCCCTCAAACTCTATGGTTCTGATGGTTATCGCTGAATCAAGATTGCGATTGAAGGAAAAATAGCCGACCGAACCGGCATAGATTCCCCGCCTTGTTGGTTCCAACTCCTCTATTATTTCC
>JAHIPG010000360.1 GCA_018894775.1 Nanobdellota archaeon | reverse complement strand
TGTAACACAAAAGAGATTATTTTTTTTGTTATCAAAGTAAACAACTAAAGAATTATCATAATTATCTTTAAAATGTACGTATAGCATATCTTGAATTTTTTCCAAAGAAGTATTTTCATATCTATCTTCCAACTTGTTATCCAATTGGTCAATAATATCGGTTATATTTTTCATTTTAAGTATAATTACAGGCATCAAAAAAGAAATATATAAGCCTTTCTGTTCATGATGTTTTCTTTAATCACAAATTAATTTAAAAAAGATAAAAAAAGAAAAGGTTTATTCTATGACCACTTTTGCTGGTAGTGGCCTTCTTATTGTTATTGGCAGTATGTCTTTCTCGAACTCCATCTTTGCTATCTCTACTGGGTTGAATTTGATAGCAGCTAAGTCCTTTTCTTTGAGGTCCAACAGCATTGGTGCTCCCATTGCTAGCTGTAAGGCTCTTGCGCCTATTACCCTTGCCTTTTCATATTTGGTGTACTTCATTTTTTGTCAAGTACCTTCCTTAGTTCTTTTGCTTTTGCTATACCCAATTCGATCATCTTGTCTATTTCTTCTGGGCTTAGCGGGGTTTCTCCACCTTTTTGCATAGCGCTTATATTTCCGTTTTCCAATGATGCAACTGTAATTCTTGCGTCGTATGCCTTCCATTCCCTGTCTGTTGGGTCAACTAATATCTTGTCTCCAATCTTTAATACTGTGATTGATATTGGTTTCTTCTCTAGTTCTAATGGTTTGTCTGTTCTTGTGTAATAGTCTACAAGTTCAGTTTTCTCATCATACTTTGGGAATCTTGCTGTTGTCAGTGCTGCCATTGCTGCTAGTGCTGCTGCATCGAATAGGTTTCCTGCATCATTGATAGGGTATATGTCTATGAATACTAGCCATACTTTCTCTCCTTTCTTGACGCATAGTTTTGTGAAGTCTATTGCTTTGGATTCTCTAATTCCTCTATCGACTACTCTTGATAGTTCTATAGACTCTATGCTTGGAGGTCCTGATTCGAAGTCTGGTGATGATAATGGTAGTAGTTCTGCGTTTACCATTATTGTTCCTTCTCCTGGTCTGTCTGGGAATGGTGTTCCCATGTCCAGTTTTATACCGGCCACAACTACTGTGTCTCCGATTGTTACTCTTGCGGAACCTTCAGCTGATTTTGCTGATACATTGTATTCGATTTTTATGTCCCTGTATTCATCCATTTTTCTGCCGTCTTCTCTCACGCCTTTTGCAATGAGTTTTTGAACATATTTTTTAATTTCGTTTGGCATTTTTATTTCTCCTCGTATTTTGCTTTCAATGCTTCTTTCTGTACATCGTATAATTGTTTAACTGCTTTCTTTGATTTCTCTAGAGCTTCTTTTATTTCTTCTCTTGTTATGTCTCCGTCAAGCTGTAGCAATGTTAGTTTGCCTGTTCTTGGCATTACTGCTATAGGTATGTCAGTTGCGCCTTCTTCGAAGGATTCTTCTGAGTAGTCTAGGTCTACAACTACTTTGTCTCCGACTTTTCCTACAGCGAATGCAACAACTAAATCTTTCATTGCTATTCCTGCGTCAGCAAGTGCTAGTGACGCTGCGGTTATTCCTGCGCATCTTGTACCTGCATCTGTCTGCAATAGTTCGACGAATACATCTACAACTGTGTTTGGATAATCTGATAGGTCCATTACAGGTGATAATGCTTTTGCCATAACTAGGTTGATTTCTTTTGAACGTCTTGATGGTCCAGGTCTTATCCTGTCTCCTGATCCTGAGAAGCTCATCATGTTATAATTACATCTTATTATTCCTGTTTCAGGATTCCTTAGATGTGTAGGGTGTAATGCTTTTGGTCCGTAGACTGCTGCGTATGCTATTGTTTTTCCTATCTTGAACATAGCAGATCCATCAGCTCTTGGTATTACTCCTACTTTTGCTTCCATAGGTCTTAGTTCGTCAAATTTTCTCCCGTCTTCTCGTTTTGCGTATGTCATTTTTTTATCTCCTTTGTCTCTTTTGGTATTGTTGTTGTCTTTGCTTCTTTTGATAAGAATTTTGTGATCTTATCTGTCAGTCCAGGAATATGTGATTTTTTCTCTATCTCCTTGACCGCTTCTGTTGCTAGTTTTTCCATAGCTGGGTCATCTCCTTGTATCCAGACTAGTCCGTTTTGTCCGATAGATATTCTGCATCCTGTTTTGTCTTTTATCAGGTTTATCATACTTCCCTGTTTTCCTATAACTCTTGGAACTTTTGAAGGTGTTATTTTGATTATTTTTCCACCTGTAAGTTTTCTTAGGCCTGGACCTTTCATTGTTAGGTCTATGTTCATTGCCCTTGTCACTTGAGTTATTTTACAGGTCATGTAGTCTCCAAAATTATAGAATCTTGTGAGGTCTGCTCCTCTGTCTATGTATTCAGAACTTGCGTCCTTTAGTGATAAAACTCCGTCGTACGCATAGCCCACATTTATGAACCAGCTGCTGAAGCTCATATTGACTACTTTCCCTATTACTGTGTCTCCAGCTTTTGGTATGTATCTTCCTCCTAAAGGAATAAGTTTTATCAGTCTGCCGTTTGTGCTTACAACTCCAACTTGTGATGCAATTATTTTATCTCCATCACGGTACGTTCCTGCTGCAGGCAGGATATCCATTCCATCTGCAAGCTCCTCTCCAGGAACGACTATATCTTTATCTTTTACGTTTAATTTTCCCATTTTATATTTCTCCTATTACTTATGTAACTATTATTGTCTTTTATTTATGATTTTTATCTCAACTTCACCTTTTGTGAGTTTGTTTAATTCGTTTTCAAATTCTTCGCTCATACCTGCCGGCAGATCTAACATTGCAACTAAGCTTCCATCATTCTGCCATTCGTCCTTTTTCATATCTCCGTATGTTTTTAGGATTCTGTAGCTTTGTGCCGCATGTTCTGCAGGTACTTTTACCGCTACCTCCCAAATTTCGAATCTTATTGGGATGATGGGTCTTAATTTGTCTAAAATATCCTGTACTTGCTCTTCTGCTTTTGTGAACTCATCGATGTTTACTTTTGCTTCATCCATAGCCAGCTCAATTCTTTTTACAGGGTGTGGTAAACCTGTTTTTGAGTCGATAGCGTTTCTGTGGATTATTTCTATTATTCTTCTTCTTTTCTTTTCTCTTAGTTTGTTCCTGTATTCTGTTGTTAACTGAATTTCTCCTTGTTTTATAATCCGTTCAGCTATCTTGTTCTTGTCTTCTGTCTCGAAGAGCTTTTCCATGTCGTTTTCTGATGCTTTTTCGCCTTGTTTAACATCTTTGAATATGTCATTGGTTACTAAAGCATCTTCTAACGCACACTTTCCGCTTTTGAAGTCGATTGCTTTGTCACAGTCTACCAATATCTCGAATGTTTCTCCCTTCACTTTTAGTCTTGCGATTACCGCATCATCTACGTTTACCATTTTTATTTTTGATATTTAGCGAATTTTGATTTGTCTATTTTTGTGTATTTCCTATGAGCTTCTGTTATGTATGCTCCGTCGATTCTTTCCAGGTTGAAGTCTTTTCCCATTACTTTTTTCATTGCTTTTAGGGCTAGCCTGATTCCGTCCTCTATGCTTATTGTATCTTTGTATTCTTTGTTTAGGATTGCTTTTATTTCGTTTTCTGATTCTCCGATTGCTGTTGCTTTGTATTCGAAGAATATTCCTGTTGGGTCTGTTATGTATAGCCGTGGTATATCATCCACTCCAGCGAATAGGACTGAGACTCCAAATGGTCTTGCTCCTCCGTACTGTGTGTAGAACTGTTTTAGGTCTGCTATCTCTTTTACTAGTTCTATTAGGTCCATTGGTTCATCGTTAGTTACCCTGTGCTGTTGTGCTAGTAGCTGTGCTCTTTCAATTAGCACTCTTCCATCCATCATGAATCCTGAGGATGTTGCTGCTATGTGATCATCTACCTGAAATACTTTTTCTGCTGATTTTATTACCATCAGTTTTTCTGTACTCCTTCTATCTGCAATTAATAGCACACCGTCTTTACATACCATACCTATTGTGGTTGTTCCTTGTTTTACCGCTTTTTTAGCGTATTCTACCTGTAACAGCCTTCCGTCTGGGCTGAACATTGTAGATGTTCTGTCATATCCCATCATTTGATGTTGCATTTGTTCCATATTTATCTACCTCCGTTTAGGAATTTGCTTTTTGCTTTGTTAAGTATGCCGGATACTCCGACGCTTTTAACTATGACTTTCTGGTCTCCTATCTTTTTTACCAGTGTAAGTGCTGCTTTGACATTATCTAGTGATTTTGTTTGCATTCTTATTATACCTCTGTTGTCTTGGAATTCATCCATTATTATGATTCCTGCTTTTCCATAGCCTAGTTCGCCTAAAAAGTCAAGCATTTTTTTTTCTAATACTTGCTTTACTTCTCTAGGTTCTAGAGTTTTTTCTGCTTTAACCTCATATATGAGGTATCGTTTTTTTTCTTTCAAACTGGGTAATATAGGTTTAATTACGATTTTCTACCACCCGATAACGAGAATATCGCGTCTTTCTTTGTCTCGTTCCAATTAAGAATTTGGATTTTTAGTATTTATAAAGGTTTGCGTTTTAT
>JAHIPG010000359.1 GCA_018894775.1 Nanobdellota archaeon | reverse complement strand
ATTTAAGAATTCCCTTCCTATATTGTAAGGAAAATTCCATAAAAAAAGTAGAAAAAAAACGAGTCTATAACTTGTCTATTGTCTCTCTAACGGATTCTTCTGCAGGGTTACGGTGGATTTGAGCAAACGAGGGAGTAACGACAATCCAATCTTCACCGAAACCAGCGATATCTCCATTAATAGCATCACAAGTTTTCTTTAACTTGTTCACAGCTCTTTTGAGCTCAACAATATCTTTATCCTTTAAAGGCCTTATATTAACCAAAGCAATGGTATAACCTTCCCTTAGAGCATCTAAAGTAGGTTTAATATCCTCAAATTCTTTGATCACAAAAGGCTTAACAAGCACCTTAGATTTAGGCCTTGTAATCTTTTCTGTATCAATTTCTAAATAATCCTCACCATATTCTTCTGGTAATGACTCATCTTCCATAGCCATCCCATTAATAATTTTGTCCTTGATTTTATCGAAGAATGCACTCATTTTATTGTTACCTCCGTTTGCTATTTTATAGGTAATTTACCTTAATTTATAAATATTTCTATTCGCTGCTCTCTAATAGGCTGACTATCTGGTATATCTGAGTTCTCGTATACATTGGCATGTTTGAATCTTCCGAAATGATATCTAGCTCCTCTAGAGCTTTGTCTGTCTTAACTGCAGCATCGCTCTCTTTCTCTTCTAAAACATCCATCGCACTCTTAATTCTAGCACGGATGTTTTTTGGAACAGTAGAATCCTGTTCTATCTCTCCAAGTAAGTCTATTGCATTTATGATATTCTGAGACATTTTAACACACTCCCCCCTTCTTAATTTTTTTGAGTTATTTCTTTTTGAGACTGGACATGATTTCAGTCTGCATTTCAGTTGCCTTATCTTTAAGCGATTTCTCTTGCTTTTCAATAGTCCTAATTCTTAACTCGAGAACTGATTTCTTCTCTTTTAGCTCTTTTATTAGATCCTCTCTTTTGGATGCTATCATTACAGTCCCCACAATCTTGTAAGCCTTATCTTTACTTAATCCCAACTCTTTCAGAGCGTTGTCAACCTCAAATAATTGAGTCTGGAATTTCTGCTTCTGCATGATAAAGTTTTGCAAATTTTGTTCCATAAGTTGTAACTGTCCTATCTTCTCTTCTGTTGCTTTCTTATCATCTTCCATCTTTATACCGCCTTAACTTTTGCATTAGCAGTCCTTTGCTTATAAAGAATTTTGCTACCGCAATAAGGGCATCTGACTTTTTTCTTCAAATACTCCTTTATGTTGATCTTTGCGTCACAATAAAAACAATGATATGTTTTGACTTTTGTAGCTTTTGCAACTTTTTCTACCATTTTTATACCTCATAAGCTTTTCCTGTAAATTTAGAATTGCAACCTCTACATTCCCAAATACCAGTAGCTACCCTTTTCACTTTGAACTTAGCGCAATAAGGACATTTATGCCAACCTTTCTGCTTTTTCTCTATGGCTGCGATTTTCTTTCTAATCTTTTGTCCGTATCTTGCCCCAAATCGTCCTGCTGAGCCTACTTTCTTGGTTGCCATTTTCTAAAGTTTAAACAAGATTGATTTTTTAAACTTTTCTGTTTAAATTTCTGTCTTATTATTCTGAATTTTAACACTTTTTAAGCCTTTTGGCTGTAGAATCTGGGTAGTATACGGCTTAACGAAAGGTTTAAATAGTATTTACTGTGTAGTAGTAACCAATTAATTTGGGCGAAAAACGATTAAGATGAACATAGAAAATAAAATACATACTACTAATGTAGAAGGGCTTAGCAAGAACAGTCCAAAATATCTAATTATACATGCAAACAAAAGCTATCCAGACTTTGCAGACCTTCTTATGCTACACAAATACAAGAACGGATGGGAAGGAATAGGATACCACCTATTTGTATCAAACTCAAATAGGATATATCAAGCAAGACCTTTCGACAAACGAGGAGCACACGCAAAAGGATTCAACTCAAGATCAATCGCGCTATCATTCTACAAAGAAAATAATGATATAGATGAAATGAAAGTACATCTAGGAAAATATGTGATAAAACACATACAAGAAAAATATCCAGAAATAGAAATCATACCACACACACTAGCACAGACAGAACATATAAACAAACTATTAAGAATGAACAAGATTGACAAAAAATTTCCAGAAACAATAGAACTTGTGAACGAAAAACTATCACAAGAAATAAAAAAAGATATGTTTGAGTTTAGTGAAACACTGCCAAATAATTATAAATTTTTGAAAATAAGATTGAGAAATTTCAACAACTGCCCAGGAGAAATATTTCACTATTTTGTATAAAATGACAAAAAAAATAAGCAAATGGTATGGAGGAGTAGCTCCTCAAAAATATATCGGGCTAGAGAATGAATTCACAACATTTGCACACGGAAAAGAACTTAACTTCAATGATAATTTTGAAAAACTCGAAAGAGATACTGATTATAAAAATACAAAAACCTCAGTAAGAAGCGAAAATGGAAACGCATTCTATGTAGACATAAAAGAAGTCGAAATAGTAACACCTCCCATACCCTTAACAAAAGGATTCGCAACAAGAGTAACAGATCTTCTGATGTTAGGAAGAGATAGACTAATAACAAGCGTACCAGACTATGACTTAACAGGCTACTCAATGCACTGGAACCTAACCTCTGACGAAACACAAGAATTAGGGAAAAAAGAATTCTATGAAGGAATAGCAGTACCCTTCCATCTTTTTGGACAAACACCTTTATCCACAGGAATAACTGTAAGAAAAAAATACAAGAGCCAGAACAGATATGAACTAATGGGTGATTCTATAATCAATGAGGACCAGATAAGAGCAACAGCACTGATGGCAGGAGCATACTCATACGCATTCGATTACGAAGGAAACACACCATTCAAACTGCCGAGAAAAAAATTCAGGATAGGTAAGAAGACATATAACTTCCTACCGGACGGAAGATATGATAAAATCATTCTTCAATATTATCCTCATTATAATAAAAAAAGAATAATCCTACCACAATTCCAAGGAAAAATACAGGTCCAACAATACCTCGAACTTTTCTACCAATGGATAGAACCATATGTAAAAGTACTAGGAACAAAAGAAGAAGTACAGAATCTGGAAGACTTCATCTCAGGAAGAAAAGAACTAGAATATGACAAGTTCAAATATTTCGCACACCTACTCTCAATAAACGCAAAATCACACAAGACATTCTTACCAGTAGAAGTTGATCACCCCAAAAATCCAGGGCAAATATTAAGAGCAAGCAATAAGCTAAGAAAAGTACCATTAGAAGGAATACTATTAGGAGAAATACCCAAACAAAGGAAAAACAGGATGGAAAGGATGTCTTGGGATATAATACTCCTAAACCTTACTGATGAAGTGCTCAAAAACGGACCTGAATTCGGTGAGCTAGAAAAAAGGTCTGATTTAAAAGAACTAGTAAAAAAAACAACTTATGAGGCTATAAAAGGAATAGATAAAATATACGAATATGGAAAATTCCTGAATCCAAAACTACCAGATCTCAAACTATCAGAAGACCTAAGCCATATAAAACCTGGAGAAATTAAGAACATAATCAAAAAAAAATATATGGAATATAACCTTGAAAAAGATGACTCAACAGACTTGCTAATAAAGACCAACCTGCCTCAAGCACTATTGGCAGAGGTTAATAGTAAAAGATTATGGACCTATCACATCAGAAGATGGAGTATAGCAGCAGCCGGTATGTTCATATTACTAACAGCAGGAGCAGCATACTATCAAGGGGTAAAACCGATTCTGGAAGCAGAACGGATAGTAAAAGAATACCAACAAAGCCAACAGGCAATAGATCAATTAGAAGAGCCAGGCCCAGAAAACGATTTTAGAATATACCCTGATTTAAAATGAAAAGGACAATAATAGACCGGATGACAAACAGAAGAACAGCAAAAAAGATACTTGATTTAGCGTATGCAACATTAATAACAGCAGTAACAGCATACTGCGCTTTATGGTCTAATGAAGAGTTAAGAAAGAAAGAAGATTTCTATACAGCTAAAGCAATAATTCAAACTGAAGGAGATAAAATAGACAGGAAAACTATAAACGCCGCTGCCCTAAAATACCTCAAAGAACATCCGGGAGTAATAGACGATTTTGATGAAAGAGACTATGACCACATGGACAGATTAAGGGAAATTGTACTAGGAGAGAGTAATGAACACATAAGATTTTCTGGTTTCGAATCTGAAAGAAAAATAGCATATAGATTAAACAGAAATGATCTCTTAATCTCTTCTTATGACTCCATGTCAAGAAAATATTGGAACTCTAACCCACTATATGGAAAAACGTTCTCAAGCAAATCAAAATTAGGATGGGAATTAAAATATTTACCATCATTAGATAGGATCCTAGACAAAAAGAATAAAACTCTCTACAAACTTAACATAAGAGAATCTACATTAGAAAAAGAAATTGAAAATGTTTACGACGTTTTTGATCTCTCTGATGGACAAGCTTACATAGCACAAGAAGACCAACTGCTACTAAAAGAGAAAGGGTCTGATAAATTAAAAACAGTATTCACAAGTGGAGATGAAGAATACGTAGCTAAGCCAATCAGAAACACGCCATTTGGGATTCTTCTTATTAACGAGAAAAATGTAGAACTACTTGGAAAAAAAGAAAAAGATCCTAAACTATGGGAAGATCTTGAATCACTGATAAGAACCGGAATAGCAAAAGATCTTTTCAAAAACATGGTAGAACAAACAGCCAAAATAACGCTTACTGATGAATATTTTGCTGTAGGAGATGGGGAACAGATAAAAATTATGACCACTGACCAAGACCATACCATAAGAAGCACACATAATTTACGGATATCCAAATATAAAGATTTTAAACTCGCAGACGTCAATGATGACGGTAAAGAAGATCTCATAGCCTTGATGAATGGAGGTACATACTCATTAAAAGGGATGATATACTCTGATTGGAATGCTGTAAAACAACAGGCCATAATCAATCTTCCGATTAATTTCAGATTCTCACATAAACCAGATGAAGATGTCAAATGGGCAAATCCTAAACAGCTAAAAGAAGAAATAAAGGAAAAACTTAAAGAATGAAAGAGTTGAACTACGGAAAATTTTGGGAAGACCAAGAGTTACGATGAATACAAGATAAAATTCGAGAAGGGACAAAAAAAATGAACAAAAAAGATTTACAAACAAACTTAGAATCAACAATACAAGATCTCAATGATAAACATAATATAGATGCAGATATCAAAGTAAGCGTCTATGATATACAAGATAAATCTGATGTTGATGTTGACGGTGATAAAATAGGCTGGGCAGCATCAATAATCAAATTACCAATAATGATTACATTACTAGAAGAGATAGAGAAAGGAAATCTAACATCAAATACAAAGCTGGAAGTGGACCATAAATTCGCACTACAACCACAGGATCCTATAACCCAACTTCCACAAGGAACCAAAGTTCCTGTAAACCAACTTCTACACTACATGATAGTCTACTCTGACAACGAAGCAACAAATATGCTTGCAGATAAGATAAGCATCCCCACAATAAACGATTCAATGTGGAATTTAGGAATGAAAAAATCAATGCTTGGCCACCTATTAGGATTTGATAAACCTAGGTACAGCAGAAAGTTCAATCCTGACGGAAGCAACATCACATGCACTAATGACATGAATACAAGCCTTAGACATATCTATGATGATTCTTTTTCAAAACTAAGCCCATATGTAAGAAGGAAATCAGATGCAACAATGTCTTATACAACACCTGAACTTCTCAACAAAGGATACTTTGGAACAGGACACTTAATCAAAGCAAAGACAGGAATCATATATAATCCTCAAGATGGTGCTGATGTACATGAAGTTGGAATAATTGATGACAACTTGATAGTTTCTGTGATGCTTAACAAGATAAACAAAAATAACAATAATAAGATACCTACCAATCGCCCAATCCATTTGGCATATAAGAATATAAT
>JAHIPG010000358.1 GCA_018894775.1 Nanobdellota archaeon | reverse complement strand
GGAAAATAAAACCATTTTTTATCTTTATTATCATATTTCGCAACCTTAAGCATCTTTGCTCTATCCCAATTAATCGCCTTGAAAGCACTTAACAATTCAAATTTATTATTAGTTTTATCATTCCTTCTCTTAACATAAATCTTATGATTAGGAGTAACAAGAATATCACACTGATAATTTTTAAACTCTATCATATCTCCAATATATCTTTGCTTGATAATCTCTTTAGGTACATGATATTCTATTTTATGATTTTTATTTAAAGTCAAAACCTTCTCTGTTTTCTTTAGATCCTTAAAAAGTTTCCAACCCTCTTCAGTTAAAATTTCAATGTCATCAGAAAAACAGGCTCTAGGCCCCAAAGTATTTACGTTACCCCAATAATGCTCAGGCTGAGGATGGACTTTAGGATCACCGTAAACCTCAGAAGTTGAAGCCTGCAGAATTCTAGCATTATTTGCCTTAGCAACACCAAGCATGTTAACCATACCCACAGTACAGGCTTTAATCGTACGAATCTTATTCACCTGATAATGTATTGGTGATGCCGGACAGGCCAAGTTATAAATCTGATCAACCTTCATATCCAAGAACAAAGGATTGATAATATCATGCCTTACAGATTCAAACCTATTATTATTTAGCAAATGCTGAATATTCTCCTTCTTACCAGTAAAATAATTATCTACACAGACAACTTCATCACCCTTATCAAGAAGATACTCACAAAGATGACTACCAATAAAACCAGCACCGCCTGTAACCAATATTTTCATCTTCCCATCCCCACATAATTAAAACCCAATGATTTCATCTCTTCAGGTTCATAGATATTCCTGGCATCAACAAGATTAGGCTCTTTCAAAAGTTCCTTAACTTTTTCCTTATCAAGATTCCTAAACTCATCCCATTCAGTAATAAGAACAACAGCATCACAACCCTGCAATACAGCATAAGGACAGTCAACATAATCAACATTTTCCAAATATCTCTTTGCAGTCTCCATAGCCTCAGGATCATAAGCTTTTACATGAGCACCTTCTGACTGTAATTGTTTAATCAAAGTAATAGAAGGAGCTTCCCTCATATCATCAGTCTTAGGCTTGAAAGACAAACCCCAAAGAGCAATACTTTTCCCATTAAGATCCGGAACTAATCTCTTAACCTTGTTGATAACATTTTTCTTTGCATTCTCATTCGCATTATCAACAGCATCCAAAATACTTGAGTCAAAACCTTTACTCTTCAAAGTATAAGCCAATGCCCTCACATCCTTTGGAAAACAAGAGCCACCATAACCTGCACCAGCCTGCAAGAACCTAGGTCCTATTCTGTTATCCAAACCAGTACCTTTAGCAACAGCCTTGATATCTGCACCAACCTTTTCACACAATGGTGCAATCTGATTCATAAAAGAAATCCTTGTAGCAAGCATAGCATTACTTACATACTTAATCAATTCAGCGCTATGTATATCTGTAAATATTATCGGCTTGTCAGCCCTTTCAATACCTTTGTAAAGCTTATTCATTATTTTCTTTGCTTTCTCACTATCAGTACCTATAATTATCCTATCCGGAACAGTAAAATCCTGTATCGCTTCACCCTCCCTTAATGTTTCAGGATTATCAACCATATCAAACCCTATACCTTCAGAAAGATTCTGCTTGATGACTTCCCTCACTTTCTCTGAAGTACCAACAGGAACAGTACTTTTAACTACAACAACCTTATAATCCTCCATGTTCTCAGCTATACTCTTTGCTGCTGAAAAAACATAGCTAAGATCAGCACTGCCATCATCTGACTGAGGTGTACCAACAGCAATAAAAATAACCTCAGAATTTTTTATAGCAGTACCATAATCAGTTGTAAATTTTAGCCTGCTCTCCTGAACATTCTTAGAAACCATCTCACTCAATCCAGGCTCAAAGATATGAACCTTACCCTTCTCCAAATTATCAATAACTTCCCTGTTAATATCTAAACAGATAACATCATTACCCATATTAGCCAGACAAGTACCTGTAACCAAACCAACATATCCTGTCCCTATCATACAAACTTTCATAACACACCTCAAAGAAGAGCTTTTGTAACCCCCTCTTTAACAAAAAATATCAAACTTTTGTTTAAAAAGTTTATTATTATCCTACTTTATCGGAATATTTATATATCTCCAAAAATTAGGACCTATCATGAAGGAAAAGATATCAATAACCTTAGATAAAAACCTTCTTAAAAGTATCGACTCAGCAATCGACAACCTATACATAAGAAACAGATCTCAGGCTATAGAACATCTAATAAAAAAAGTAGTTGATGAAAGCAAAACAGCAGTAATACTAGCCGGAGGACCAGAAGAAAAGCTCAAAATTTCTAAGGATGAATACAGAATATTCGCAAAAATCAACGGAGAAATGGTAATGGAAAAAGCCATCAAATCATTAAGAAAAAACAACTTCAAAGAAATATTTCTTATAGCAAGACACAAAATCCTAACAAAAGCATTCAGCCATTTCGGCAACGGAAGCAGCTACGGAGTAAAAATAAACTACGTAGAAGAAGAAAAATCAAGAGGAACATTCGACAGCCTAAAATTACTAAAAGGAAAAATCAATGACAGCTTCCTGGTAGTCTATGATGATATAATCTTCGATAATATAAAACTAAAAGAAATATGGGAAGACCACAGGAGAGCAAACTCAATATCAACAATAATGCTCACAACATCATCAAAACCATCACAAAAAGGAAACGTCTCAGTACAAGGAAATAGAGTTTTAAGCTTCATACAAAAACCAAAAAAATCAGACAACTACATAGTATTCTCACCAATATTCATAGCAGAACCAGAACTACTGGACTATCAAGGAACAAGCCTGGAAAAAGGAGTCTTCTCAGAGCTGGCTAGAAACAATCTACTATCAGGACACCTAAGCCCAACAAAAGAAACACATATACACAAATAAAGACTAAACACTAATCTGATTAGCAAACTTACCCTCATACTTATTCTTCCCAGAAGCCTTCATAAGAATAATCTGACAGACCTTAGTACCAGGAATAAGCCTCAAAGGAATACTGCTAACATTCTTCATCTCCAAAACCTGCTTGTTACTGATACCCGGCTGGATAAAGCTGGCAGTAATGTGAATAGACAATCCTAATCTCGCAAACCTGGAACGACCGGTAAGCCAACCACAAACATCAGCAGGCAAAGTGATCTTTTCTTTAGTAACACCAAGAACAAACTCATTAGGCTTCAAAATTATAAAATCTTTCTTAACAAGCTTGGTAAAATCCTTATAATCAGTCCCTTCAACAATATTTGCAGTCTTACCCTTCCTGAACACCCTAAAATATTCACCAAGACGAAGATCAATAGAAGCAGGACCCACCTGAGACTCAGAAAAAGGACTGATAACAATCTTACCTTTTCTTATAAGCTTCAAAATATCTTTCTTACTCAAAACAGTCATCCTACAACAACCACCTTCTTATGATGCCTCTTGACAAACTGCTTAGCATAATCCAATCTTTTAGCATTATTAGCATAGACTGTGAAAAGAACATCACCCTTATGTATATGATTATTCCTCCTAACATTAAGATAAATACCAGCAGACTTATCATCAGGCGTACCAGCAATCCTAGCAAGCTTAGCAATAAGTTTATTTGCAATATGCTTGACAACACCACTCTTAGGAGACTCAACAGAATAAAAATACTTAGCCTCAGGAATTATCAAATGCTTCCTGCCACCCTGAGCACGGATTATCTCTAAAAACTTATGATAAGCAGCCTTAGAATTAAGTACATCCAAGACAACCTGCTTAGCCTTCTTAACACCAGCAAGCTTCAAAAGCTCTGTAGCAATAAAAATAGACTTTGCCCTAAGATCCTCAGGACCATCCCCCTCTAAAACCTCTAAAACATCTCTTGCCTCTAAAGCAGGACCAATACCAGAACCAATAGGCTGAGAACCATCAGTGATTATAACCTTTATTTTCATACCAAGCTTTCTTCCCAAACTAATGAACTTTTTCTTTAACATATTCCCTGCCCTGTAAGTAAGCTTTGCCCCTTCACCAACAGGAATATCAATAAGAACATGGGTAGCACCAACAGCCTTCTTCTTTGCCATAATACTGGCCAAAAGTAAACCTTGTGGGTCTAAGCTAAGAGGATGCCTAACTTTGATAAGTTTCTCATCAGCACCATGAGGACTTAAAGAAGACTGCCACACTATACAACCTCCAGTTTCCTGGACAACTCTCTTTACCTTCTCATGATTCAATGATACAGGAGCTAAAACTTCCATAACATCCGCAGTACCGGCTGGAGATGTTATAGACCTGCTGCTTGTCTTCGCAATAGTAAGCCCAGCAGCCGCTATTATCGGAACTATAATCATCGTTGTCCTGTTTCCCGGAACTCCTCCGATACAATGTTTGTCAACTATAATCTTATTTTTAAGTCCAAGCTTAAATCCTAAATCAACTGATATCTCTGTAAGCATAGCACTTTCCTCCAAAGTAAAACCCTTAGTATAAGCACCTGCCACAAAATAAGTTGTCTCAACCTCACTAAGCCTGTCATGAATCAAATCATCAACCAATATAGAAAGCTCCTCTCTTGTAAGGATATGACCATCCAACTTCTTCATTATAACATCAATAGACCTTGGCCTGCTAGCAGGCTCAATATCCACATGAACCCCTTCCTGAACACCTAACCTCTGCAATGTCTCAAAAAAAAGACCTATCTTACCCGGCTTTATGCCCTCTGTAGAAATATCAACATTAGCTATTATCTCCTTCTTTGATCTAAGCCTTCTTATCCTTATCCGGTCCAAGGCCATCAATCCAAGCTTTTTCGCATCCTCATCATCAAGCACAGCAACCAAAGGCCCACCTGTTGATAAATCAAAATGCTTTACTTCTAATTTCATTTTAACTTCTTCACATAAAACTTATACAACAATAACATCATAGAAAGGAATAAAGGCCCTATAAGTATACCAATTATACCAAAAACCTTCAAGCCACCAAACACACCAAGAACTATCAAAAGAGGATGAATCTTCGCCTTCCCACTGATAAGCTTTGGTTTTACAAAATTATCAATAGTTGAAACAATAAGTATACCATATATCAACAATCCAAAACCATTGAAAAGATCCCCATTCAATAGCTTGAAAATCGCTGCAGGGAACCAGATAAGCCATGTTCCAACAATAGGAATCATCGCAGCCAATACCATTATCGAACCCCACACAATAGGGGAAGAAACATCAAATATTATTAAGCCGAAGGTACCCAATATACCCTGTATCACAGCGCTAACAAAAACACCATAGATAGTTGCGTTGATGATCTTATTAAACTCATCCAAAAAAACTTTCGCACGTGCCCTATGCAATGGGAAAAAACCTTTTAACAATCCAAGAACCTTATCACCATCCTTAAAGAAATAATACATACTAAATATAGTAATAAACAACATAAGAATCTTCTGAGGAAGCGATAAGAAAAAATCAGACAAAGTTTTCATAAGGAAAGAAAAACCAGATGAAGCAATATCCCTTACATAAACCTCAACATTTATCCCATTATCAAAAAGATTAGACATAAAATTAGACAACGGAGCAAGATCAATATCACCTATACCCTGATAAAAATTAGCAGCCTCGATAAAAAGAACGTTAAAGACAAAAAATAAAGGTATTATAATTATCAGAGTTACAGTCAAAATCATTATGCCAGCACAGATTGCTTTGCTCTTTATACGCTTATTCAGAACCTTAAACATAGGGTAAAATACATAAGCGACTATAGCAGCAGCTATTATAGCACTAATAAAAGAGAACATGATATACAAAGAAACTGCTAATATGATTAAGAAAAACAACAAAATATTATACTTTGCATATTTATGAAAAAATGAAGCTTCCATTTTATCCCCTTCTTATAATAGAATAAATTAACCGAAAAAGATATATAAGCTTTTCCTAAATGCTAAGAAAGATTTTTTATTGACTACTAAGAATGATGATCTACCCTTTTAGAATACTTATTGTAGTCCAACCTTCTTAGGATTTTTACACGTTCACACAATTCGTCAACAGCAACTTTAAGCAGGAAGTCTCCTGTCTTTTTAGTAGCAACCGTAGGATCACCTGCAGTACCTGTCTCACTTATAGTGCTCCAAAAAGGCATGAAGCTTAAAGCACCATCGCTCCAGTCCATAAACAAATCAGTATCTTCAGGATAATTCATATCCTTCCTCGCCTTATCCATCTTAACAAGATCAGGACGAACCACAAGCATCAAAGAGGTCTCAAGCTCACAAGCATGACCCATACCCCCAGGAAACTTAGATTTTCTTACCTTACTTATTGCCTTAACACTTTTATCTCCACTCAGATAGAAACAGCTAGCACAAAGTATCTTGCCATCGGTCTCATAGTTTATCCTCTTATGAGCAATCTCCACCGGAGCCCCATTAGAGCCGTGCCCGTTGACAATCAACAGCCTCTTAAAACCATGCTTGGCTAAATCTTTACCAATGTCAACAACGTATCTTATCAAAGTATCATAACCAATATTCAAAGAGCCAGGAAAATCCTCATGATGAGGGCTATAACCATAAGTCACTATAGGAAGAAGAATTGTTTCATCAGGCATAGACTCAGCAAGCTTCTCGCAAAGAACTTTTGTTATAATACCATCAGTGTTAACAGGAAGGTGTGGACCATGATCTTCAATAGTAGCTATAGGAAGAATGACAACCCTGTCTTTATCAATATCCCTTATCTCTTCCCAGGTAAGTTCTTCATAATTAACCATCCAGATAAGTTATTAATCCCAGGTTTATAAATATTATGAGTAAGCTTTAGAAAATCTTATATAAAGACAATTACAAAACAAATATCATGCAAACAACTAAAATCGATAAAAAAATCTGGAAAATATCAGGCGGCAAAGGACTAAGCTCAAACATCTACTTAGTTGACATAGAAGAACCTACACTAATAGACCTAGGAAGCCCTGAAAACAGTGAAGAACTGTTGGATGCTTTGAAAGAAATAGGATATGAACCAAAAGACATAGTAAATGTGATATTTACCCACTTACATCCAGACCATGTTGGACAGCCTTCCAAGTTTGAAAATGCAAAATTTTTCGCTTCCAAGGAAGAGATAGAAGCATTTGAGAAGAATCCTGAAGGCGCAATAATTTTCGATGAAGCCATAGAAGAGTTAAAGAAGATAAAACTTAAGCCTTTAGGTGAAGAGATAGCAGGCATGGAAGTTATAAAAACACCTGGGCATACAATTGGTTCTGTATGTTTATTTCTTAAAGAACAAAAAATATTATTCTCAGGGGATACATTATTTGGAAAAGGAGTTTATGGGAGAGTAGATTTAGAAACTTCTGTTCCAGAAAAAATGCATAGTTCCTTAGAACATCTTAAATTATTAAAATATAAAATTTTATGTGCTGGGCATTAACATCGTTTGGGCATCACAATTTGATAGAAATCAGGATTTGAGAATGAAATATTTTTCCAGCCCTGTTATGAAATGGGTTTTTATTCTTTAAGTTCAATTTTAAAAACTTAAAGAAAAATTCAACGAAGCCTTCTTTCTCCTTCTTCTCGTAATATTTGAGCTTTTTTATATAATTTTTTAGATTTTGTATGTTTACTTTTTGTATAGGCTTTTTCAGCCTTTTTGTGAAACTTGGCCGCTCTTGTGAGATGATTTGCTCCTGGCATACCTCCATAGAACTGTGAAAAGAGGAATAATCCACCTACAAGTATTATTATAATCGAGGCAATAATGCCTGATTTTTTTTCAGTTGCTACTTTAATTACATTTCCGGCAATTGCTCTTAAGCCTCTTGGTGGTGCAGGTGTTACT
>JAHIPG010000357.1 GCA_018894775.1 Nanobdellota archaeon | reverse complement strand
CGACCTTATCAGGATCGGCTCTATCCTTTAAGGTTATCTGTGCCTTGATCACATTTTTTCCACCTATCGCTGAAATATATTCTTTAAGGTTAGACCTAACTTTACCTTTTTATAATAAAAATCATTTGGTTATTAGGATGGGTGTTTCAGTGAAAAAATCTATTTCTTTTACTACGATAAGATTGCCTTCTTCAAATACTTCTAAGCTTTTTTGTTCAATGTAATTAAATTCACTAAAGACTAAGTTGAACTTTACCTTGCCAGAACTATCACATATAAACGTTTCCCCTCCAATCTTAATCAAGGCTCCTTCAATCGGATTACCATTTCCATCTTTAACTATAACATCATATTCTCTCGTTACCTGGGCATCTTTCCACTGTAAATGTTGCCTAAGTTCAGGGCCAATTTTTAAACCCCCCTTAATTTTAAAATCATTCGCCATTGAATGACCCGGTTCTCCCCCAATAATTTCCCCTGCATTAGTCCAGATGCCATTTTCAAAAATCATTGTTCCAAAGAAATCCCTCGGGATAAATTCGCATATATGCGAATTAACTAAAGAAACAGTCGATTGCCCAGTTGGCTGCAGAAAAAGATAATCGGAATTACTTATAGTTATAGTTGAATCTGTTACTGTAAACGGCCACTGCCCCTTTATGGTAATATCTGTTAGCTCAATATCTCGATACGTAAGACTGGAAGGAATTCCTACCCTCAGATTTTCAAAGCTTACATTTTCATTTATCACATCAATAAATATTTTTCTCAATTCAGAATCAAATATTCTGACATGAGCATCTGGGTCAAGAAAGAACAGCCAACCCCTTTCGTAAGGCCCGTGTTCAAGTTCACCTGTGAAATCATCTTTTAGAATATGTGTCTTTTCTAAAACAAGATTATAATCAGCATCTGGAATCATATCATGAACATCCCATGATTCAAAATAAACTCCAGATTCAAGTCCACTTACATCCATGTTCGCACCTGCAGGAACATTTAACCCAAGTGCACCTATTGTAGAACTAGTGAGTTTTATATCTCCTCCGCTCACTTGTAAAAGACCCCCTATCTCAAATACCATTTCAGAATTTGTCATGGTCAGTGTCCCACTGTAAATTTCAAACAAATGGATTGACGTAGGAGAATCTGTCATATTTACATTTCCACTATTTCGTATAACCACAAGAGCACCCATCTCATCTGCTGGTGCCTCGGGGAAAACAGTAGAATTTTCTATTTCTAATGATGCTTTTTCACTAACATTTATATATGTATGTATTGTAGGAACATCTCCTCTACCAAGCATAAATTGAGAATTTTTGATTATTAGTTTAGCTTCGTCATTTATGTAAACATTGCCCTGTTGAAAATATTTTGTGTCTTCAATTACCATTGTTTGAATTCCACTTATTACTAAATCTCCAGAATGTGTTACATCTGGAACAAAAGAATCGTCACCTCCATCTCCATTATCTCCATTGCTACTTCCGCCACCTCCACCACCACATGCGGTTAGGAACACAACAAATAAAACCATAAATATTGCTACTCCCATACCTCTTAAATTACATTTCATGATACTTCCCTCTTTACCCGCCACCGTTGATTTTTTATTTTAGTGGCAGATAACATCGCAAATCAGCCGCAGCGGTTAGCTGTCGGCTGCATTTGCTTTGTTAGACAATTCAGTGAATGATTTGTTCATCGGCTTAAAAGATGACTCAAACTCTTCGACCTTCCTGGAAAACTCGTCAATTTGACCTTCGAGTCGGCTTATGGACTCTTCTGACAACTCAAACCGCTCGATCTTACCACCGAATTGTGTTTGAAAATGAGCTTGCCGATAAAGATTATAAGCAGGAGTTTGCCTATCGAATTCAAAACAGGGAGACTCATACGCTTGGCGACCATATGGGTATGGATTTAAGAGCATGCGATCCTTGGCAAGTATTCCAAAACAAGTTGGGGTTCCACGGTATAGATATACCGTAACAAGGCCTCTATCTGATCCTACCAGATCTGCTATGATCCTCAAACTTTTGACAATCTCACCCCCAATTTCAGTTCGATTTCGCCCCTCTTGTGCTGCTCTAAAGTCAGCAAAAAGTGGATGAGTAAGCATGAATTTAACTTCGATACCGTCATGTATTTTTTGCTTAAGGGTGTCCACAACATGTTTGAAATGTCTATCTTGAAGAATTCCTAAAAGTGAAGAGCCCACAATAAAAAGCGCGTCTTTCTCTTCTTCTATCACAATATGAAAGTTCCCTTTCTCAAGGGCCTGTTCGCGGCTGATGTACGTCTTCGCAAGTCCCACCTCAGCAGAACTTTCCACTAAAGAAAACCTTTCAGCGCAAGGCATTCCAAGCCTGCTTCCGATGATTGAAGCCAAGTCTTTGGCGTTCTCTGCCAGATCCATTAATCCTGCTGAGAGCATAATCACTGAAATGACGGCGGATGCTGTGAAGGTAACGGAACTTGTCAATGGAAATGAGACACCTCCATTAAGAATTTAGTGTCGCAATGGATCACTATTTTCTGGTACCGGTTTATTGATCCAGGCTGCCTTTGGTAAGGGCATTGGTTTTGGCACCTTTCCCTTGAACCGCTCTG
>JAHIPG010000356.1 GCA_018894775.1 Nanobdellota archaeon | reverse complement strand
CTGTTTATCCCAGAGTATCCGAAATTCAGGCACAAATATTTTTATTTTTTCATTAAAATCTTCTTGTGATATTTTATTTAATTTAGGAATCCCATATATACCCTCTATATATCTTATATTGTTATACACTTCTGAAATTTTATTTGATTCAAGAGCAAAACCTAATCCTTCTGCAAAACCTCTTTTCCACGTATTTACACCTACAACTTTGCCATCTTCGTTTGCTAAAGGTCCCCCAGAATTACCTGGATTTATTGGAGCATCTGTTTGTAAATAATCTTTTACATTTTTATCATTTATACCTTCTCTATTTTTCGCACTAATAATCCCTTTTGAAACACTAAAATCAAATTCTAAAGGAGAACCTAATGCGTAAACTATATCACCAACTTTTATAATGTCAGCAAAATTAAAATATTTCCAATCCCTTTTTGAATCGACTTTTAAAACCGCAATATCGTGAGCATAGTCATATCCTATCACTTTTGCCTTGTAATTACTTGAATGTCCACTATCATAGGATTTTACAGTTACATTTTTCTCACCATCCTCATAACCTTGTATAACATGGTGATTAGTTATAACATAACCTTCCTTATCTATAAAAAAACCACTTCCTCCACCATAATCTGTTTCTATAGTTACAACACTATTCATAAGATTTTTAATAAATTCTTCTTGGGAAGTTTTTACAATAGCCTCTTTAGTTCCATCTTTAAATTCTGTTGTTTGTTTATCTGGTTCTTTATTTGTTTCATCCTTATCACAGATTTGATTAGAATCTTTGTCTAAGCAACATTCTCCAGTTTTATATTCAAAATAAGGAGTTTTACATAAAGGTTCTTTTTCAGCACAACCACTTAGAAGAATCAGTGCAAGGATTCCAAACAAAACAAGACCTTTCATTATCAGTCTTTTTGTGAGACTTAAGGGGTTTTAAACCTTACTTTTAGTATAACTTAATGATTAGCAAAAATAGTGGTGGATTGTCGGAAGGTGTAATACAAAGTTTTTTCTTAAATTGCTGGCTATATTGCGAGTTCGACTTTGTTCTTACACATCAAACCAGTGTATCATTTTCTAAATAGACTAATTATTGTGCAAAGCCTAAAAGAAATATCAAGATTCTTCAATCTGTTCAAGAACTTCTCCGAGCTTGTCGAAGTTCTCTCCGAATGATGCCCAGTCTCCTTGGTTCATTGCTTCAAGGATTGCATCATAGTAAATGTTTGCATCATCAACAAAGTTGCCTTCTGATTCATATGTTTCATCAGTGCTCACTGTTTCCGAAACCTGTCTGCCGAATATCTTTTGTAATGCTTTTCCCAGGTTTTCTTCCATGAAGACTCTTTCCCCGTCTGATACCAGTACTCTTTTTAGTTCAGGAAGCTGTGCCTGTTCAGCTTGTATGTATAATGGTTCCACGTAGAGCAGGCTGTTTCCCATAGGTATTGCAAGGAGGTTTCCTCTTGTTACGCTTGAGCCTTGCTGGCCCCATAATGTGAGCTGTTGAGATATTTCAGAGTCCTGGTCTATCTTCGCTTCTATCTGCAGAGGACCATAGATGAGTTTGTCTTTTGGGAATTTGTATAATAATAATTTACCATAGTTTTCATTGTCCGATCTTGCTGCCATCCATGCTATCATGTTATCCTTCTTCAAAGGTGTGAACGTTGTCATCAGCACGAATTCTTCCTCTGTCTCTTCAGGAAGCTTCATGATTATGTAGTATGGTTCTACCTCTATCTGCTGTCCTGTTCCATATACTTCTTTTGGTATCTGCCATGCATCTTCCTTGTTGTAGAATACTTTGATATCTTCCATGTGGTATGTTGTGAAGATTGAAGATTGGATTCTGAAGAGGTCTTCCGGATACCTTGTATGTTTCTTTAATGAATCTGGCATCTCTTCGTAATTTTTGAACTGTCCTGGGAAGATATTAGCAAATGTCTGTATTAATGGATCGTTCTTATCGACAATGTAGTATGTTACGTCTCCGTTATAGGCATCTACCACAATCTTTACAGAGTTTCTTATGTAGTTTATGCTTCCCATCTTTTGTGAGTATGGGAAGTTTCCTGTTAATGTGTATGCGTCCTGCATCCAATACAATTTTCCTTGGTCTATTACCAGATAAGGATCATTGTCTAATTGTAAGAATGGTGTTATTTTTGATATTCTTTCTTTTATGTTTCTTGAGAACATTATCTTGCTCTCAGGTGTCATGTCTGATGATAGAAGAATCTTTACGTCTCTGAACTGCATTGCCATAAATAGTTTTTTCATGGCAGAATCAAGTTTCACTCCTCCTTTACCGTCGTAGTTTATGTATTCGTTTGTGTTTCCTTTAGGGTAATCAAATTCGTCTGTCTCTGTGTTTACAAGAATGAAATCGTTGTCTTTTTCTCCATAGTATATTCTTGGCTGGTCTATCCTGAGGCTCTCTTCTTCAACAGAGTATCTTGGTGGGATGTCTTGTATGATGTAATTCGGCAGGCCTTGTTTTGTGACAGAGTTTACAGGGCTCATGACTAGTCCGAATCCGTGGCTGTATACCATATGCTGGTTGACCCATGTCTTTGCATTCTCTGCGATCTGACTCTGGTCCAGTTCTCTTGGTGCCAGCATGACTTGTGTGTATTTTCCATCTATGTCATACCTGTCGATGTCGATTCCAGAGAGGTCATAGTATAGCCTTATTTCCTGTGTCTGCTTGTATGTCTTTGTCAGTGGTCTCCAGTCAAGTATCCTTATGTTGTCCAGTGTCCCTTTTATCTCATTCTGGTTTATCTTGCTGAAGTCCTGGTCTATGTCAAAGTCTCTTTCTTCAACACTGTCAAGACCATATGCTATCTTTGTGAATTTGATGTTGTTCTCAATATAAGGTCCTTCTAAATTGATTTCATTGGGAGTTACCTTTAATGATTGTACTATTCCTGGTATAATTGTCCCTCCAACAAATGCCGATACTATGTAAAGAGCGAAGACAAAAAGCACTATGTGGCTTTTCCTTAGCTTTGGACTTCTTGAGAAGTAGAATATCCAGACAAAGAACAGGAATGCTAATATTAACGCTAGTACCATGAGCAGTTTTATTACTGGAAGGAATATGACTACATCTGTATATCCTGCTCCGACAACTATCCCTTGTTCTGAGTACATCACAGAATATCTGCTTAGGTAATGCCTTACTGCGAGCAGGAAGAATATGAATGAGCCAAGTACAGCCATGTGTATCATTGCTGGTCTTCTTATTTTTGACAGCTCTTGCTTGTAGTCAAAAGAATTTGTGACTACGTTTGTGTTAGGGTCTACCTGCTGGGACGTTAAACCTTTCATTAAATATTGGAAGTAGTATATTACAATGAATACTGTTGTTATCAGCAGGCATGCAAACGCCCAGGACCATACACTCAGGAAGAACGGTAATGAGAAGACGTAGAATGATACGTCTTTTGCGAATATTGGGTCAGCGAGATTGAAGCTTACCTGGTTCATGTATTGTAGGACTGTGAGCCATGCGTTTGATGCGAAAAGTCCCTGGATGAATGATAATATTATTATGATTATGAATATCACTTTCCATGGCCAGTTGGATTTCTGGACTCTTGATGCTATTGTGAAGTTTATCATGACAAATATGAAGAATGATATTGCTATTATCGCAAACAGGGCCAGTTTTACGGTTAGAATTGTTTTGAATATCTCTGAGAAGCTTAGGGCAGAGAACCAAAGATAATCTGTGTATATGTTCACTATCTTTGTGATTGAAAGCAGAAAGAATATCGCAAACATTATTATTAACGATTGTATGAAGCCTCTTTGGTTTGACATAGATTCTTCTTATGATAACACTGTTTTTAAACCTTTTCTATTTTTAGAACAGAAGCCATACATATTTTATTGCGACGTATAGTATCACTATGCTGAGCATTATCTTGAGGTATTTTGATGGGATGTATTTCTGTGATCTTGCTCCCAGGTAAACTCCAAATATTCCTCCTACCCCCATGACTATTCCTAATGCCCAGTCTGGTGCTACTGGTGCTCCAGGATAGAATATTGATAGTATTTGATATATTATCACTCCTGCGACAGATGTCAGGAATGTTCCCATGAGTGTTGAGCCTGCTATTGTATGTATTGGTAAACGATATATTGCTACAAAGAATGGTGCTATTATTGCTCCTCCTCCGATTCCGTATATTCCTCCTATTATTCCTACTATGAATGATAGTATGAATATTCCTGGTGTTGATGCCCTGTATGTTTTGCCATTGAATGTGTATACTATTTCTTTTGTGTCAAATTTTATTGTTCTTACTTTTGCTTCCCCTGTTAATCTTTTTACTTGTGTTTTTCTTGCGTTAAGTACCATCCTTATACCTATGTATAACAGGACTAAACCAACAAATATTTTGAATTTTACCGGATCCATGAAATATCTTAGTCTTAGAAATGTTCCTATGAATAGTCCTGGAAATGTTCCTATTATTACAGCTATCGTTAGCGGCCATACCATTCTCGCTTCTTTTACATAACGATATACTCCGCCAGGGATAGAGACTACATTGTAAAGTAAGTTTGTTGGTGTTACTGCAGGACTTACGAATCCTAGAAAGCTAACCTGGAATGGTAACAATAGGAATGCTCCTGATAGTCCTGACATTGATGCAAAGAATGATATCACGAATGATATTCCTATAAGTAAGAATGGTGATACTTCTACTCCTGATACTGGGAATAACATATAGAAGATTAGTTTTGTTCAGTATTTAATTTTTAGCTTTTCCAGAATGCTGGTGTGAATATTATGAATAGTGTGAATATTTCTAGCCTGCCTAGCAGCATGAAGAAGCATAGTATTAGTTTTGCTAATGATGGTAAGAATGTGTAAGGTTCTGTTGCTCCTACCATCCCTAATCCTGGTCCTACATTTCCTAGTGTTGCTGCTGTTGCTGTTATTGCAGATATGAAGTCTAGGTTGAAGAATGACATTATCAGGCTTCCTGAGAAAAATATCATTAGATACACAACAAAGAACCCTATTATTTTTCTTATTGTGTCTTGTGGTATTGCTTCTTTTTCTATGTATATGTTTTTTACTGCTGATGGATGTATACTTCTGAATAGTTCTATGAATGCTGATTTTACTAAGACGTATACTCTTATTACTTTTATTGAACTTCCTGTGCTTCCTGCGCATCCGCCTATGAACATCGCTACGAATATAAGCATCTTTGCCATGTTTGGCCATGCGTCAAAGTCTGCGGTTACGTAACCTGTTGTGGTTACGATTGATGTTATGTGGAAGAATGCTGTCCTGAACGCCTCCTCCAGGTTTGGATATATTTTTTGCCACCATAGGTTTAGTGTCAGGATTATTGTCATTACTAAGATTATTGTTGCGTAGACTTTTGCTTCTTTGTTTCTTATGATTGCTTTTCTTTCTCCTAGTAGGAATCTGCAGTATAGGATGAAGTTTATTCCTGCCAAGAACATGAATGCTATTATTACGTATTGTATGAACATGCTAGGATACGCTCCGATGCTTGCGTTCATTGATGAGAATCCTCCTGTAGCTACTGTTCCAAATGTGTGTATTGCTGATTCAAATAGGTTCATTCCTCCTATTCTTAAGAGGATTATTTCTGCGAATGTAAGGATAAGGTATACTGACCATAGTATCATCGCGGTCTTTTTTACTCTTG
>JAHIPG010000355.1 GCA_018894775.1 Nanobdellota archaeon | reverse complement strand
GCTATTGCTTTTTTGTTAAATGAGAATTTTTCTTTTATATCAACTTTCTTATTCTTTTTTATACACTCAATTAGTTGTTTGATATACTTGTTTATATTTTCTAGAGATAATAAAGTTATATTTTCCTTATCAAGAAAAGATTTTATTATTTTATGTAAACTATATTTTTTCCCTTTTTTTGAATATTTAGATCTTAATATTGCAATGTGTTGAGCATTCGGAAAAATTACTTTTTGATAATGGAGTTTAAGAATTTTCATTCTTTGATTATAAGTTGTGGGTTTTGCACTGGAAACTTCTATTACACATTCCGGATTATTTTTATTAGGAATTACTATATCAAATTCTAAATTTTCTTTTATTACATTAGTTTCAAATGGAATGTTATTTTTCTTTAGAAATCCTGCAATCAGCTTCTCGCTTTTAGTAGGTTTTCTGTTTTGAAATATTTTTTTAATATTAGAATGTTTTCTCTCAAAATTTTTTACATATTTTTTTCTTAGAGACTCCATTGCAAGTTTACTCAACTCTTTTTGCCATTGCTTGCCATATTTTTTTCTTAATTTTTCTCTACCTCGGCTTAGGATAATCTCATACCAATTATTGCCATATTTTTTCTTTAATGATTTTATACCTTTTTTACTTAGAATTTTTCTCCATTCTTTCCCATATTTTGCTTCGCTAGATTTATGCCCTTTTTGTGTTATTTTTTTATAAGCATAATTACCATATTTTTTATATAATCCTTTCTTGCTATTCTCATTTAATACTTTTTTCCAATTATCCCCATACTTTTTCTTAAAAGCTATTGTTGCCTTTTCTATAAATCCTTGTCGTATTTGTTTTAGGCTCTTTTTATCGATTATCTTTAGATTTTTAATTTTTAATTCTTGAACAATTTTATTCATAATTTTAAGGGGTACATATCTTGTTCTGCAATGAGAATAGTCATGGAAATTATACTTGGATATATTAAGAAATTCTGCAGCATTTTTCTTGTTTTTAAATTTTTTAGCAAACTTTGAAAAAATTTCTCTTTGTTCTTTTTCATCTATTTTTACTCTTATCTTATCTGTTTGGATCACCATCTTCCATATTAGGAATAGTAATGTTCTTTATAAATTATGTGCGCGTATTTGTCGCGTGTCGCGTACCTATCATTTTGTCGACGGTAAAATCAATAAATATTCTTCGGAATGTCCAGTTGTTCTATTCTAAAATCTGAAAAAGTTTTCCAAATTTTTTAGTCTTAGGTCCTGA
This sequence comes from Nanobdellota archaeon, assembly GCA_018894775.1. Taxonomy (GTDB): domain Archaea; phylum Nanobdellota; class Nanobdellia; order SCGC-AAA011-G17; family VGLX01; genus JAHIPG01. The sequence continues at coordinate 1,124 of JAHIPG010000355.1, read as the reverse complement.
TTATGCATGGGAAAAGTCCTGTTAATGCAAGTGGAAATGGGTACCAGTGTTGCAAGAGAGAGGATTTTCGGATAGGGCTGTATTGTTAGAATTTAATGATTATTGAGGGGTCAGGTCTTGTTGTTGCATGTGGGCGTGGCGGAAGGATTTCCGAGGCTGTCAATAAACTATTTAAACAATAAAGATTCATAAAATGATGATGAAAAAGAAATTGATTTTGGGGTTAGCTTTACTTATTATTTTTTGGTTAGGTTTTCAGGGTGTTAATCAGAAAGTATGTTTTGAAGAAAACACATGCAAAACTTGTTATGATCATTATTACATAAAGCCTTTTATTAAGATATTTTTTGAATGTTCTATTCTGGGTAAGGAACCTTGTGGGATACATGAAGAAGTTTCTATATATAATAGAAAAGTTGAACTGATACATTGTTTATGTGAGAATCCCGAAGCTAATAATAATATTATTTTTGAAAATTATGCTAGCTTGCGATTGAGTTATCCCAATTTAGAAGATTCTAGAGACCTAGATAGAGACCTAGAAAATGTATGTAAGATACAATTAACTTATTTAGAATAAGAGTGCTGTTAATAAAATGATAATGAAAAAGAGAGTGATAAAAAAAGAGGAAAGAAGAATGAGTTGGTGGAAAAAAATCATTTTGATAGCTTTTGGAAGTATAATTTTGCTTTCAATTTTACTTTTCCTTATAGCACCAAGAGGTTTTATTACTAACACTAAATCTATTACAGAAAAGAACTACTACATAAAAAACGGTCTCTGCTACGCAGATTTCCTAGAAAATTGTGTAATGGAAAGAGTAGCGGTAACAGGAAAAATCGTAAAAGGACCTTGCCCTAAATTTGAAACAGAAGCATACGTTTTATGTAATACGAATGTTCCTCCTTGTGATTGGCAAACCTATCTAAGCCCGTATGCTTCAAGAGAGGGTTATGAACATTGTATAGCTTTAGTTTACCCTTGCAATTTTGAAAATGCTGCTGGAAAAATAAATTCCAAAGTTGAGCAATTCTTATCCAATCCTCTTGATAAAACTGTTAAAGTAACAGGAAGAGTTTTTGTGGTGAGTATTGAAAAAAATGGCATTGTTGGGATATCTCCT
>JAHIPG010000354.1 GCA_018894775.1 Nanobdellota archaeon | reverse complement strand
TTTAATTGATAAATGGTGTGCTGATTTCTACAGATCAATAGGATGCAATATAAAATCGAATGTTAATTGCGCTTCAACATGTGAGCTCATGATATTTGGAGATGTTGTTATACAAATTTACCTTCCCAGCCAGATAAAAAATGGTTTGAAGAATTATTTTTCTAAAATAAAAGATGTAAAAAAGCTTAAGCAAAAATCTCTTATTGAAGATATTTTTGAGAAAAAAACTGATATCAAGGTTATTATCAATAAAGATAAAGAGATTGCAGAACAGATTAAGAAGGAAACTTTAGGTTATTTCTGACTCCAAAAAATTTTAAAAGTAGTTAATACTTAAATCTTGCTATGGAAATTGTCCTGATTGATGCAAAAAGCGAACTTGAGATCTTGCCTGTACTCCAAAAAGTAAAGCAGAAAGTTAAAGGCAAGATAGGCTTGGTCACGACAATACAGCATTTCCATAGGCTAAAAGCTGCTAAAACACTTATTCCTGACTTGGTATTAGGCGGTCAGATTCTCGGCTGTGATGTTTCTGCTGCTGTGAAAATCAAGGATGAGGTTGATGTTTTTGTATATGTCGGTACAGGGCATTTTCATCCTGTAGCTGTCGCAATCAAGACAGGAAAGGATGTTTATATCGCTAACCCTGTAAGTAATGAGGTTTCTAAGGTTCCAAAATCTGATATTGAAGCCCATAAGAAGAAGATTAAGGGCAAATATCTAAAATTCTTGAATGCTAAGAAGATAGGTATCCTTGTTTCTACAAAGTCAGGCCAGTATAATCTGGAAAAAGCTCTGAAATTACAGATAGAACTGGATAGACCATCATATATCTTTCTAGCCAACCATATTTCCGAAAGTGATTTAGAGAACTATCCGGATATTGATATTTTCATTAATACAGCTTGCCCAAGGATAGATTTCAAGAACATCATCAATATCGAAGGTATCGAAGAGATGGTTGCAGGTAAGATTTCTTAGAAAAAAATTTATAAAGCTTGAATCGTTAATTCTTGTTTATGAAATCCAAAAAATCAAATGAAGATAAGGAAAAAGAAAAGTTTCTCAAAGAATTCACTAGTTTTGTACAGGATAGAGGTTTTATTTGGGGTCCTAGCCCTGAGATTTATGGAGGGGTTGCAGGATTTTATACTTATGGTCCTATGGGACGATTATTGAAACTTAAAGTTGAAGAGAGTGTCAGAAAAACATTCAGGGCTAATGATTTCTGGGAAATAGAAACGCCTATTGTTCTGCCTGATATAGTCTGGAAGGCGTCAGGACATCTTGATACTTTTTCAGATAAATCAGTTGAGTGTTCAAAGTGTAAAGGTCTGTTTAGGGTAGATAACATTATTGAAGATGTAACCGGAGATCCATGTACACATTATTCTGACCAGCAGTTCTTGAATGCTATCAATAAGAATAATATCAAATGCCCTTCTTGCGGAGGAGATTTCAAGTATGAAATATTCGTTCAGAATCTTATGATGAAGACTAAGGTGGCTGGCAAGGATTCATCATTAAGGCCTGAAACAGCAACTGTAACATATCTTCCTTTCAAAAGATATTATAAGTTTTTCAGAGGGAAACTGCCTATTGGTGTTTTCCAGATTGGAAAGGTTTTCAGGAATGAAATCAGTCCAAGGCAGCATGTTATTAGAGGAAGGGAGTTCACGCAGGCTGAAGCACAGATTTTTCTGGATCCTGATACTAAAAATGAATGGGAAAGGTATGAAGAGATAAAGAATGAGAAGCTTCCTTTCTGGTCTTGGCAGTCTCAGGAATCTGGTAAGAAACCTTCTGTGATGACTGTGGAGAGTGCTATCAAGAAGAAGCTTTTCAAGACAAAGTCTTATGCTTGGTGTGTTTGGTTGGCTTATACTCAATTTATTAACATGGGAGTTCCGGAGAATCGTATGAGGCTTAGACAGCACAATCCTGATGAGAAAGCTTTCTATGCTGATGATGCTTGGGACATTGAAATCTATTTCCAGAGTTTTGGATGGACTGAATGCTGTGGTGTCCACGATAGGACTGATTATGATTTGACACAACACGAAAAGTTCTCTAAAGAACAGTTAAGTGCTGTGAAGGAAGATGGTACCAAGTTCAAGCCTCATATTTTGGAGATTGCGTTTGGTACAGACAGACCAACACTTGCTTTGTTGGATATATTCTACGAGAAGAAAGAGAAAGAACATGGTAAGACTCTTTTCCAGATACCTTATCATCTGGCTCCTGTTGAGCTTATGATATATCCTTTATCAAAGAAGCCTGAACTGACAAAGATTGCTAAGAAGATAAGGAAGGAATTAGAGACAGAATTTGATCTTAGCTATGATGAATCCGGAAGTATTGGCAAGAGGTATCTCAGAGCGGCAGAATTAGGTGTCCCTTATTGCGTAACTATTGATTTTGATTCAACAAAGAAAAAAGATGTTACTATAAGAGACAGGGATTCAGAGAAGCAGATAAGGGTAAAGATATCGGACTTAAAAGAAACCTTAAAAAAATTGATTAAAGGTGATCTGAAGTTTGCTAGAGCAGGTAAGGAAATTAAGGCTAAATAGTTAACTTTAATGATACTAAACGAATTTAATAATTATAATCTGATAAACTTTATTAGTAAAGAAGTAATTATACTTTTATGTCTTTAAGGTTAAGTAATCATAAGAAAGAAACTCTAATTTCTAAAATACAAAATGGAGAGTCT
>JAHIPG010000353.1 GCA_018894775.1 Nanobdellota archaeon | reverse complement strand
GCTTCTGAACTGATTGTTTCGGTAAATAAAGAATGCATAATAACCAACTGGAATAATTCCATAGTAAATTTAACGGGAATTCAGAAGAAAAATATATTGAGAAAAAGCATTTATCAAAAAGACACCACAGCAGAACATCATAACATACCTAAAGCTGATAAAATAAGCTATTGAGATACCAACTAAAAAAAGCAATCCCGAAAACACAATTTCTCCTAACATCTTTTTTTTATCCCCCTTCATAAAAACTAAGCTACCATGTGGCAGCCCAAAAAGGAAAACAAAAGAGGATAATAAGAAAAACAGATAAATCGGGCTCGCAGGCAAAGCAGAAATAACCATAAGAGAAGGACTAACACTTGAAGCTGTAGCCAGCCCAAAATAAAAATATATCTCCCTAAAAAAGTAACCAGCTATCAAACCTAATATAAAAGGAACTAATGACAATCTGAAATAAAACAATATTGAACCACACATCAAAATAAGTAAGAACCTTTTAAACAATACAAAATATTTCCTGCCTGCTTTTAACTCTTCCTTTGTATACTTAGCAATCAAGATACCAAACAATAAGCCAAGAAAGCTAACTATCAAAATAGCAAGTACAATCATAGTAAGATAAAACGTTAGAAACTTATAAAAAGCTTTCTTACTCTAAAAAGAATATGGAGATATTATCTTTATTCAAAAAGAAGATCAGATTACATAGTAAGAAATATCGTTTAATGGATAAATTAGAGCAGACAGAATTCAATCCATTATATGTAAAAGAACTAAAAAAAATACTAAAAGAAGAACAGAAGACAAATAGAGAGCTAAAAAAAGAATCCAAAAGCCTATCAAAATTTGTTAATCTAAGCATTGTACAAAAACAGATAACCAATCTTGACTACACAACAAAAAAACAATTGGAAATTCTTAGCAGGATAAGATTCAAAATATTCAAGAAACAAAGCTTTAAGCTCTTCAAAGAAGAATGCAACAGAGAAGTCGAACAGAGTAAATTCTTGTCAAAAATACTCAAAGAGAGTGTAAAAGAAACATCTTTAGGACTGCCAAAAGAGGAATTTGAAGAAGGTAAATTATTAGTAAAACAAGCACAAAAAACATACAGAGAACTGAAAGCAGCGATAGGTAATGTAAGGAAAGTACAGACAAAAGCAAAAGAGCTTATACTGATAAACAGAAAGCTAAAGAAAACAAAACTTTACGAATTCATAAAATACGATGTAGATGTAGTTACAGGAAAAGCAAAATATGCATTGAATAATCCTAAAGAATCAAAACTAAGATTTGTTCTTGCAGGAGCATACATAATCAGCCCAGGAACATTTGAATTGACAGGGATATACCTGATATTCAGATATATCGGAAAATACGCAAAAGAATCAAGATTCATTAAAGGCAAGCGTGCTGGGGCTTCTTCTGCCAACGACAGGACCATCCCTAACTGAAAAACCTGCATTGGTTAAATTCTCTCTAACCTTTCTTGCATAAGAATAGGTAGCAAGGACAGCATCTTTCTTCATCAACTTCTTAACATCCTTAAAGAATTCCAAAGTCCAAAGCTCAGGATTTTTAGGAGGAGAAAAAGCGTCAAGAAAAACAGCATCAAATTCTTCATTTAATTCTTTGATTGTATCAACAGCATCACCTAAAATAATCATTATCTTAATATTATCATCTTTGTAATGGAGATTTTTAGCTGCAATCTTAACAATCTCAAAATCTGCCTTAAACTTATCAAGAACTTCTAAATCTTGCATAGCCTCAAGAACTTCCTTATCTTTCTCCAAAGCGATAATTTTTATTTTCTTAATAGAATGTATGGCTGCCAAACAATTATAACCAAGGCCAAAACCAATCTCTAATATAGTCATACCTGGCTTAAGATTGCAAGGCTCTACAAACTTCTTGAAAGATTCTTCTATAGCACCTGACATAGTGTGAAAAGTCTCCTTATACTTGTCTGAATACAAGGTTACACTATCATCAGCTGTCTTGACCTTTTCCATATTTTAGGCTAGAAAGCTTATATTTATATAATTTGCCTAATAGAAAACTTTATATATTAATTACTATTGGGTAGTAGTAAACTTTTATAGAATATACACAATGAAATTGCTGGAAAAATTCAAGAAGTATGCTAAGATTTCTCTAGCTACATGTATGGTACTACCACCTCTTCTTTTTATGGGAAAACAAGCTCTTGCAGAGAATACTCCTGATATGACTTCTCCTAAAAACATAGAAACTATTTTAGAAGAGAAGGATACAGAATCATCAATGCCTGAAAGGGAAATTATCCTTAATTTTGAGAATCCTATAACTAATGTTGAAGCAAACTCAAATGCTTGGTATTCAACCAACCAAATCTTCGGGAAATTTAATGATTTGCTGGGAGAGGAACTAGAACTAGATGATCATCCTCTTGGGAGGATAGGATTATTAGCGTTAGCATTTTACAGAAGCAAATGGATAGGGCTATCATCTCATGAATTTGCACATATAAGAGTAGGGCAAAAATTTGGAGAATATCCTTGGGACTTTGAGATGAACAGTTTTTTTAACATAGGTAATAATTGGTCTAAACGTTTTGAATATTATCCTACAGATGAAGAGCTCATGCAAGAGAGGATAGCAGGTTTAAACCAAGATGAACATAATGCTTATACTCTAACCAAAAATAATCTTGATAACCTGACATTTGATAACGCAATGGTATTCCTAAGAAGCAAATTTTGGGACTTAAAGTACAATATAAATTCTGGCGAAGAGAAGAATGTTGATGATGTTGAAGAATACATAAGGCTTTTGAATAAGAAAGAAATTAACTTATCAAAGAAAGAGTTTCTGGTACATTCTCTTTTAGCGGATTTAGCATCTTCACCTGATAGCATCAGGACCCTTTGGAATTACATCATAAATGGTGATAGAACTACTGAAAGAATGAAACTTGATGTTCTTGGAGTTGAATTCACAATGCCTTTAGTTAACCATTATCTAACACCTGACGGAAGCTATTTCAACATTACATTTACATGTCTTAATGGAGAAAATCCTATTGAAATAAATATTGGTACTGATGTTGATTTCCTAGGTGGAGGAGAGGTAGATCATCTAAGGTTAGGCGGACAATATAATAATCTAAAACTAATAGACAAAGAACAGTTTCCTACACTAAGCCCTTTTATATACATAAATACAGACAAATCATTTGATTATAAGGGATTTTCCATTGGAACTGAAGCTGATTTGGCCATTTTTGATACGCTTAGCTTAACTGGAAAGTTTGATTACAGTAAAAATGATATAATGGAGAATACTGTTAAGGGTAAAGAAGAAGGGTTTAATTTCTATTTAGGCATCAAAAAATCATTTTAACTTTTCAAATGATTTAAATATCTGAATATATCAATAAAAGACCATGAGTACTATACTATGCATAGTAGCCCACCCAGATGATGAGATAGTCGGAATGGGAGGAACAATACTGAAATATCTAGACGAAAGTAAAAAAGTAATCACAATTATATTCTCATACGGTGAAAAAAGCCATCCACATCTAAAAGAAAAGATAATCAAAAAGACAAGGGAAGGAGAAACAAAAAAACTGGATGAACTATTGAAAAGGAAAAGCATATTCTTAGGCTTGACAGAAGGAAAGATAACACAGGAAGCAGAAGAGAAGAAAGTAAGAGGGAAATTAGCAAAATTAATCCAAAAATATAAGCCTGCAAAGATATTCACACACAATGCTAACGATCCACACCCAGACCACAGAGCAGTACACCAGGTTGTGAAAGATGTGGTGGAAAATATAAAATATAAGAGAAGTTTCCTGACATTTGAGGTATGGAACATAACAAATGAGAATGCACCTGTAGTTTATGTTGACATAAGTGACTATTTCAAGAAAAAACTAGAACTGATGAAAATATACGAAAGCCAAAAACACTTCATCTATATATTATTATTACCAATTATTCTAAGGGCATGGAACTATGGCAGGAAGAACAACTGTAAGTACGCAGAAAGATTCTATAAATTAAAATAAAAAAAAGAACTCTATTCAACTTATTCAGTTTTTAAGACAATTTCTTCAATATCTAAGATGTTCTCATAAGCTGACAGAAAAGGAATTCTCCAACCGTATGTCTTGATATTATAGATCTTACCTTCATCAAGTCCACCATAGATATCAGAAGAATCAAACTTCCACTCAATTAAAGAGTCAGTGTTCTCAAAAACCTTTGTAGTGCCATCCATCAACTCTGTGAAGATAACATACTTGTCCTTACCATTATATCTTTTGACCTGTTTCTCTGTAACAGTAGCTGTATAAGTTTCCCTGTCAAAATGCGGCAAACTGCGTAAAGCTCCAACACATATTAAGGCTGCAACTCCAAACCCTATTATCTTATTTCTTGTTACTTTCATATTGAAAACCCCCTAAACTTTATATTAAAGAGTCTTTATTAGGTGTTTATAAATATTTCACTTATTGGTATGTGCATAGCTTAAATTAACGCTCTCAAAGAATAAAATGGGTTTTGCCCATTTAATCTCCATGTGGAGATTAATGTCATCATTTTTGCTAAAACATCTGCTCCATCTTGGTTTCTTAATGTTCCCATAATCCTTTTCATCACTACCATTTCTCTTAATGAACGTTCTCCGTTATTGTTGGTGGGTTCAATTTGAGGATGAATTATCCTTGTAAACCAGAATTCTAAGCCATTTTTAATGGTAGTAATTACCGTCGTTAAATGTTGGTATGATGAATATGTTTGGATTAGCTGAGTCATCTCCAATATACATTTATCATAAAGCTTTTTCCTTTTTCCCAGAGAATCTTTCACGCTTACAGATTTTACGATTGTGAACAAATCTTTCATCCACTGATGCATCGGTTTTGCATCTTCATGCTTTTCAGCCATCTCTTTTGTCTCCCTCAGAATGTGAGCCCAGCATCTCTGCAAATATTTTGTATATTCCTTGTAAGCTGACAGGCCATCACAAATGATAATCCCTCGATATTTG
>JAHIPG010000352.1 GCA_018894775.1 Nanobdellota archaeon | reverse complement strand
CCTATTGTGCGTAATTTGGTTGTTAAAAAATATGTTAAGAGTAAGAAAGCAAATGACGGTGAATATTTGGTTGCAGGATTTGTAGGAGCGGCTAATGGTCTAGTTGGCCTTGCTTTTGATGGTTTGCATCCTTTAGTCTTGCCAGTTAGACTACTTTCACCTTTGGTATTACAGCCTGCTTTCAAACTTTTGAAGATAGACCCCTGTAAGGCATTTGTAGAATCATGAAAATATACAATAAATGGAAGAACTTGAAGCCTGATGTTAAGGTTGGCCTATTTAGTACTGCTATCTATATGGCTACGGCTTTTGGCTTGCCTGCTTACGCAGCTGTTGCTCAGGATTCTGTCAAAGAAGAGCAACTAATCAATAAGACCGATCTTTCAACTATCTTAACTTTGCCTCAGGCAGAAGAAGTCTATAAACAAAAGCTTACTGAATACTCAACTGATAAGATAATTGATCATGAAGAAATAAAAGATTTGAAATCTATTCTTGAGAAAGAAAAACAGCTTTTTGACAGCAGAAAAATTTTACTTAAGAACTATAGTTCAACAAGAGAAAAGCTTGCTGTAAATTCTAAGAAGATTAAGAGGCTTGAAAGGTATCTGAATTTCTTTAAAGAGCCAAATAATATTTTTTTGAACTATCTTACTCATAAGAAGATGGGTGTAGAGGATATGTTGTCTGAGAAGTATCCTGGAATAATGGATAAGGATGAGATTAAGATGAATGTTGTCTATCCTGCAGATATAAAGATAACAAATAAAGAAGCAAGAAATCTCATCGAAAGGGTTTTTGAGGATGTTCATGTAAAAATTAGCACAGAATATAATGATAACACTCTAGAAGATACGTATAATATTTTAGAGGAAGAATACCTTCAGATTAAGGATATAATCCTGTTGCTTAAGGTTATGGATGATTATAAGAATTTGCTTGAGGACATAAATGTGGGTAAGATAACAAAAGAGTCTTTAGAGAAGCAGATTCAGGATATCAAATCTCAAGAGGTACTTGAATGGGAAAAAGTCATGACATCTGAAGAAAAAGAAGATACTGAATCTTATCTTAGCCTCAGCTCTGATCTCGATGAGAAAATCAGAATGTTCTCACAATTCTTGACTTATAATGATAAGGTGGATTATTTTGTAGAGAATTTTGGAGATATGAATAGGTTCTGGGCTGATTCTCTTATATCTATGGAATCTAGAGATAGTAAGCCTGAATACAGGGAGTATAAATCTTTTTTCAGGAACAATAAGGAGACTATTGAAAATTCTTTGAATGATTATCTGAAAGGAGAAGGTCTTGAAGCAACTATCAATGATCTGAAAGACCCTTCAAAGCTTAAATTTCACTTAGCTTTATGTCTTGGTATTAATGGTTTCCTTCTGCCTATGATAAGGAACTTGTTGATAAGAAAGTATGTTGGATTCAGTGGTAATGTTAATTATACAGAAGATAAGTACCTGGCCTCAGCAGGTGCTGCTGCTATCAGTTGGGGGATTGGTATAATACTTACAGATGGTTTGGCACCTTGGGCTTACTGGGTTAGGATGGGTACACCTCTGGTATTGCAGCCTGCGAAGAAGATATTGAAAATAGATTGGTAAGATGAAAATTTACAAAAAGTTCAAAGGAATGAGTAAAAGTAAGAAGATTGGATTAGTCAGTGCTGCTGTTTACACATCTAGTTTAGCTTTGCCGGTTTATGGAGCAATTGAAGTGGTTCAGCAAAAACCTGTTGAGCCGATTAACATTGAGCATGTTGTTACTGCTGAACAGGCGAGAGAATTGTACAAGGAAAAAATCAATGAGTATTCTATTGATAAGAAACTTCATCATCAGGAGATAAAGAACTTGTATGTCATTGTCGAGAAAGGTATCGTTCTTGAGGAATCTGATGAAAAACAAAAAAGTGATGAGTATTGGCAGAGGAATAGTGATGTATATGGAAAAATATTGGGCTTGGATAGAGACCTGAAATATTTGGAGAATCCTACGGATAAGATTAATGATGAGATAAATTATGCTAAATATAAGCTTAATTTGATAGATGAACATATCAAGGAAGAGCCCAAAAATAAAGAAGTATTTGTCAATCATAAGGAGAGCCTTGCTAAGATAAAGGATACGCTTAATAATCTTATACAGGTTTATTATCCTGGTTTGCTTAAGAGCAGCAGGACTGATTATAATAACCTTCATTTTTCTGTAAATGAAGGTCTTGTAGGAAATCTTGAGGAGAAATTGTTGCCTTTAATCAAGGAAGCTGACCAGATATTCCAGATGGTTTTTGATAGCTATGATATTAATCAGTTTAGGCACAGTAATCTTTCTATCCAGGATATAGTATCTTTGAGAGAGGTTTTGAAACTTCCAATGAAAGCCAAAGAATATATTCCTGTTGATTATTCTAAAAAAAGGGCTGAGCAGATTATTCTTATAAATCAATTAACTGAGAAAGCGATAAAGGCTGGACAAGAGTATAATTCTCAGCATGAGGAAATGAAGGTTAAATTGGATAATCTGAAGAGAGAATATGAGGTTATAAAAGGTAAGAAATTTGTATATAATGAATTCTTTGAGGAGAAGAAGAATACTTTCAAGAGTTATGTTGACGTTTTTGGTGAGATTGATAAGTTATTGGAAAAGTATGAGGGTGTTAACAAGTATTGGGCTGATTCTATGGTCCTTAGTGACATAAAATATGATTCTAACATTAATGATGAAGGGTATGATTTCAAGGATGAGATAAAGGATCTTGAGGAGATGCTTAAGGAAGATGGCTTTGATTTGAAAGTTGAAGGATTTAACAATCCTACACGGACAAAATTTCCTCTGTGGGCTACTTGGCCACTTGCTGTGGCTTTTGAAGGTATTAGAAGGCTACTTATTTCAAGATATGTGATAAGGAGAGAATTGGACATTTTTGATTGTGCAGAGACTGTGGTTGTTAGCGGTTTTTTAGCACCATTTTTCTTTGACGGTCTTCACCCATTAGTCTTTCCTTTAAGAATGTTTGCTATGCCTTTCATTGAAGAACCTTTGAGGAAATATATGGGCTGGACAGTTCCAAGAAAATGAAAGTTTACAAAAAATTTAAAGGAATGAGTAAAAAAGCGAAGTTCAGTCTAGCTGGTACTCTGATTTATGCTACTACCTCCTTGGCTTTGCCTGCTTACGCTGTTGTTAAGCAGGACTTAGCTGAGGTTAACACAATTTCCCAAGTTGAATTAGCACCTATAAAGACTGTTGAACAAGCAAATACTCTTTACGAGGAAAAGCTGGCAGACTATGCATCTGATAATCTATTGGTACATAAAGAGATAGAGAATTTGTATAAGATTCAACAGCTAAAAAAAATGTGCCTTGAAGAAGAGAAGAAGATTGCTGTTGCTGAATATAAGAAAAAGACTCCCGAAGTTGAAGAGATTGATGCTCAATTAAATCAAGCCAGAATAGGTTTGGATAGTAAGAAGAGTCTAGCTGTGCTTTCAGAACATAAAAAAGATTTAGATGAAAAAGTTTTAGGTTATTATACAGGATTACTAGATGAAAAGAGTAATCTAACATATCCCGCAAATATGCTTCTTGAGTCCGAGATAAATGGGGTTTTCAAGAATATTGTTATAGAGGCGGATAAGATATTGAATCAGTATTATTCTGATGATTATCTTTCCCCTCTATTAAACAAAACTCAGTATAACCTAAATGATATACTTACAGTGAGAAAACATATCAATTCTAAAGCAGATATTTTTGAGATAGCTAAGAAACAGGTCTTGAGAGATAACATTGCAGAAATTGGGAATAAGAGGGTTAAACTTTTGGATACGGATCGTATCAAGGCTATAGAAATTAAAATAAACAATATTAATGACAAAATAAGTAATCATTCTCATTTAGAAGTTTATTTTAAAAATTATCTTACTAAGAAGAATGATATAAACACATTTGAGAAGAAATATGGTAATTTCAATAAAGAGATTAATGTTTCTGCTTTCAAACGTCAGAAGCTTAAGGATGCTAGCCAGTTCAAACTTTCAGCTAAGCAGAAGAGTTTTGAACGTGTTAACAAACACACTATTGAATCCCTTGAAAGTTATTTCAAGAATAAAAATCTTAATGTTGAAGTTGAAGATTTGAATAATCCTGCAAAGACTCTTGTCCCTTTGTTGGCTGGGTTGCTATTAACATTCGCATTACCTATTGCAAGAAATTGGCTTGTAAAGGCTTATACTAGTGGAGGTAAGGCAAAGTTCGGAGAATATGGTCTGTCTGCGATACCAGGATTCTTAAATGGTGCTCTGGGTGCTGTTTTTATCGACGGTTTACACCCTTTAGTCTTTCCGGTTAGAATGCTCACACCTTTAGTCTATCAACCCTTTTTCAAATGGATGGATACAAATCCTTGTAAGGAGATGAATGAACAATGATAATATATAAGAAATGGAAAAATCTGAAGCCTGATGTTAAGGTTGGCTTAGCTTGTACCGCATTTTACTTCGCTAGTTTGGCAACTCCTATATATGCTGCTGTTGAACAAGAACTAAATAGGGTTGAGCCTACCAATTTAGAACAGATTACAACATCAGAAAAGGCAAAAACTTTGTATAAGGAAAAGATTATGGAATATTCTTCTGATAACATTTTTGAGGTTGATGAGATTAGGAATTTATATGGGATAAATAAGAAAGAAACTAAACTTCTTGGTAAGGAAAAGACAAAATTAGAGAATCAGCTTGAGGTTAATACAAATACTGATGATCTGGATAAACAGATTTTAAGATATGAGGAGAAATTAGAAGAAGGTGCAAAGGTTTCTGTTTTCGAGCCTGTAAGAAAAAAGCTTGAGATGGATGTATTATCATATTATGAAGGTCTTATGGCTAAAGATGGTAAGTGGAATATTGTTTATTCTGCTGAAACTAAATTACATCCTGGGCTTAATCCGGTCATGAAGGAAGTGATAACTGAAATTGATAAGATTATGAAGCAATATAATAAAGATAGTAATCTAGGATTATTCTTTAAGAAAGATGAGTATAAGATCCAGGATATACTGGCATTATATGGTCTTATGGACAGAAAGGATTATTTTGATAATGTTGCAGAAGATGATACGAAAAACAAGCTTGCTATGCTTAGACAGCGAAAGGAAGATATAATTGATTCTGAACAGAACACTGCTTTGAAAAAGAAGATAGCAGTTCTCGATGAAACTTTGGAAAAAAACTCGGATGCTACAGCTTATTTCAAGGCTTACTTTGATTATAAGGAGGAAATAAAAGAATTTGAGGCAAAGTATGGGAATGCCAACAATGATTGGGCTCATTCTTTTATTAAATCAGTTATATATGAAGGGAAAGGTCTGAGGCCAAGCTCTAGTGATAGATTTAATGCTTTAGAAATTAAAGAGAAGGAATTTAAGGGACAGCAGAAAGCAGTAGTATTAGGATTAGAGAGTTATCTTAATTCTCAAGAACTACTAGCCCGTGAGCCAATATCTCAAGAGCTATCCTCTTCTATTATCCGGGTTGAAGAGCTTGGTAATCCTGCGACTAAGAAATTTCCTTGGTGGTTAGGTACATTTGTTATGGGCATGGGTGCTCCTATTATACGTAATCTTATTATTAAAGGTTATACTCGTGGGAGGAATGTTTATAATGAAGGTGAATATTTTGCTGCAGGAATAGCAGGATTGGGTAATGGGGTTGTAGGTATGGTTTTTTTAGACGGATTGCATCCTTTTGTATTTCCAGCAAGGATGCTCACGCCTTTAGTGTTGCAACCTTTTTTTAAACTGATAGATTGGGATCCTGCAAGGAGTTTTGCAAAGTGATAAAATGAGAATATATAAGAAATGGAAAAATCTGAAGCCTGATGTTAAGGTTGGCTTAGCCTGTACTGCATTTTACTTCGCTAGTTTGGCAACTCCTATATACGCTGCTGCTGAGAAGGAATTGAGAGATCCTGTACAGCCTATTAATCTTGAACAGGTGATTAATGTGCCTCAAGTTGAAACTCTTTACAAAGAAAAGCTTGCTGAATATTCTCAAGATAAGATTATTGAAGATATTGAGATAGAGAATCTTTACAAGATACATCAGAAGAGGATTGTTTTGTTGAAAGAAGAAAGTGCTACATTAAGCAAGGAGTATTCAGAGAAGTGGGAATCTAAGCTTAATAAGCTTGATGTTAAAAAAATTAATTTAGAAAGTAATTTGAATAGCGGTGAAGATCTTTCTGTTCTTTCTGATGTTAAGAAAGGTTTAGATAAAGATATTTTGAGATATTATCCTGCTCTTTTTGAATCAGATGGTGGAAATCTTAATTATGCTGCTGACACACAGTTAAATTC
The DNA here is from genome assembly GCA_018894775.1 of Nanobdellota archaeon. Classification (GTDB taxonomy): domain Archaea; phylum Nanobdellota; class Nanobdellia; order SCGC-AAA011-G17; family VGLX01; genus JAHIPG01. Next base: position 215 of record JAHIPG010000352.1, on the reverse strand, counting down.
TGAGCTTGAAGAATCTTTCAGGAAGTTAGTTATCGAAGCTAATGCTATCCTTTTGCAATATTACAACGATGATGGTTTGAAATTATTGGTTGATAAGGATTGTTACGACCTTAATGATATTGCTATATTGCATAACATGCTTAACAAGGAGAAACATACTGATGAGAATAAAAGGGCAGCAGTATTAAAGAAGATAGTTGATACTAAATTAGAAT
>JAHIPG010000351.1 GCA_018894775.1 Nanobdellota archaeon | reverse complement strand
GATACCGATAACCTCTCCTGTTTCCATCAATCTTTTCGTTATTTCTACATCATCCCTGCTGGGTTTTGGGTCACCACTTGGATGATTATGCACAAGAATAACAGATGCTGCAGACTCAGAAATCGCAGCCTTAAAAACCTCCCTAGGATGAACAACACTTGCATTCAAACTACCGACAGATATTGTATCATTTTTTATTATCCTGTTTTTTGAATCAAGATAAAGACATTTAAAATACTCTTTCTTCAGATACTGCATCTCAGGCATCAGCAAATCTGCAACATCCTTTGGTGTTCTAATCAAAGGCTTAACCCCATTTGTGTGCTTTGCAGCTCTTCTACCAAGTTCAAAACACGCAATAATCTGACAGGCTTTTGCATTACCAACACCAAATGTTTTCTTCAGCTCACCAACTGTAACCTGAGAAAGAGATTTAACATCATGCTCCTTTAACAATCTCTTAGCTAAATCTACTACATTTTGTTTTTTACTGCCAGTTCCCAAAATTATGGCTAACAACTCAGCATTACTCAGAGCACCAGGACCAAAACCAATCAATCTTTCCCTGGGTTTTTCCTCATCAGGCAACTCTTTGATTGTAAATTTATATCCTGTCTTTTCCTTTGTTTCACATTCTACAACCCAATTATCAATGTGTTTTGCGGATAGCATGGTTTCACCGTTTCCATAAAAACAGATAGTAGTTTATAAACAATGAGCGTATGGTACAGCAAGGGTACAAGGGTACACCTTTCAACACTCCTTCTGTCCGTACGCTGTACGCAAAAAATGTTTTTCTGTTAAAACTTTCCATCCCCCTCTGAAAACATTAAAGCGCTTGGGGTGTGCCGTAAGGCACAAACCTTTTATGTTGTGTTAGGCGATAGTACGAGCAAAACATATCATCTTGATTCAATAAAACTTACCCCCTCATTCTTGAGGATGTTAAACACTTCACCTTTGTCATTGTCATCTTTGTATGGATTGGAAATTTTTCCATCAAAAAACAATTGATAGAGAAGTAACCAATACTGGTCCAAAAGGAAAAGATCACTTTTGGATGTTAAATCATCACAAAAAGCTACTATTTCATTATCATATTGTTTTGACAAATAAAGAAATAAGATAGAAATGCAATCCTCAGATTTGATCACATTTTCTGCTATTCCTCTAGGTATGGGTTGAGAAAAATTATTTAAATAATACAAAGACCATGTCATTGCGTCAGAGCGTTTATTAATTGCATGCTCATTGAGTATCTTCAATAATTGGTCAGTATATGGGAATTCTGCGTCAAATGTTATTTTTCCAAATAAGATGTCCAATACCGGAAGAAGTATAGGATATTTTATGCAAAGACTTAACAAATACTTAAGAAGTAATTCAGCCACGTCATCTTTTACATGGTATATGACGCATTTAACAGCATACTTAATTATGCTACCATCTGGGCTAATAGCTTGTTTAGTTACAGCATAATCTAAAAAACGAATTATATTTGTAGGGCTAATATTTCCTTTGTCAGGCATTCGAGTTGTTAAGTCCACTATCCATTCAAGTGAAGATGGAGAAGGTAATTGTTCAATAACAGTTTTCTCGATGTTTAGTAACAATTTGTATCTCGATAATTCTTCCGACAGTCTACGAATAAATTCTTCTGCTTTTTCGTAAGTATCGAAATAAGCGGTGTAATCATCAATAAATCTTATGAACTCAAAACCTTCCTTATTTAATTTTTTATCAATTCTTGCTAAGATTAATTCGGAAATAATGTTAGATGTTGCTGGGCCAATTGGGACTCCATTAGTTTCATTTCTTTTTGTCAATCTTTGGTATTTATCAATTTGATTGAACCATCGCTCTGGGTTTCTGTCTTTTTTTGCCTCTTCTAACCCAACCAATGCCCACGAAATTGAATGCGAGTAAATACTCGGATAGAAGTTTGAAATATCTGTATTTACATAAAATTTTTTATTGAATGAAAGCTTTATATGACGTTCGATTTTCCTCTTAGTGTTTTCATAATCCATTATGATAATTCGGTCATCGCTATGCTTTTTTGGAATTATTAAACTGTTTTCTGTTTGCGTAATATATTCTATCTTTTCCCAATTATCATGCAATGAATGGCATAGTTTGGTATACGGAATCGGATGTGGTATATTCAGGGGTCTTGGTACATTATTATATCTTGTCATCTTATACTCAACTTGATCGTAACCATCTTTTCTATGAGATAGCTTTATCAGTTTTTCTGAAATTTCAGGAGTTAAGCTTTTCGAGTTCAGTATAGGCGGAAGTTCTTCTTTGTTCCTTTTTTGTGAAGGGAAATAGTTGTACTGAAGAAGTCCTTTTAGTAAATGTTCCTTATCCAAACTATCATTTAGTAGTAACACTTCCATAGTTTTCATAATGCAACATCTTTCTATTTAAGTTTGCGAGTATTTCGCCTAACTCGTTCATATACGCCATCATTGTCGTATATCCTTTCATTTTGTCGTTATATCTATAACTCATTTTTTCCATTTCCTACATGGCTGTAGCCCATATTAAAAATATTGCCTGTGCTTGTGCAGACAAAGGGAGCAATTTGCCCAATATTATGTTTTGATTGCGGAGCAATGAAAAAATCTTAGCAAAATTTATATTCATTAAATTCATAACTTCCATAGATAAAAATGAGAGAATGCCCAACACATATACGAAACGGTAGATATCCATTCAATAGGTTTATAGTGCCTGAACAAATCCCTCATCATGTCATAGAGGAAATAAGGGCTCAATATCCAGAACACCCTTTCAATGCGGCACTCAATTATATTCATCAAAAAATAAGATATGTCCAGGATGACAGCAGATGGCAGCGTCCTGATTATTGGCAATTTTCAGCACAAACTTTGAGATTAGGAACAGGAGACTGTGAAGATACATCTTTTCTGCTGGCTTCTATTTTACTAGCTATGGGTATAAAAGAAGATGACGTATGTGTGGTAATTGGTCGTTGGCATGGTGGTGGTCATGCTTGGGTCGAAGTATTAAGTGATTCTAAGTGTTATATCCTCGAAAGTACATCCGGTGGGTTGCATGAATGTAATGAGAAGAGAATTTTAGGGTATGAAGGTGATTTAAAGGTGTATTGGTGGGGCTGTAAATAAACATGCTATTATTGTCTTCACCAAATAAAATATCAGCATATTTTAAAGGCATCCTAGAGTTCTTGAATGGTTTGTAGAAAATTGGTTAGTTTTGAAATGCCCTCTCCAAAATTTTTGGAAAGGTCGATACACTGTACATCACGGAGTAATGGGGGTAAATCCTTTGGAGATAAGTCTAATAGCAGAGGGATTAATTTTTTTCCATTAGGTAAAAATGATTCTGTCAAAAAATATCCTAGCTCTGCCTCAGCATAACCAGATGCTAACATATTTTTCGAGAGACATACTACCCCCACATTGGACTCGTACATTCCTTGATTAATTTTTTGAGAGATCCTATCACCCGGTTTTATTTCTATCATATCATACCATGTCCGTATACATTTCTTCTGCAATTCTTCAAAAATCCTATCTACACTCTTTTTATCTTTACTTGAATAGCATAGGAACCCCAATGTAGATGGAATTGTGTCGGCACGCCATATTTTCTCCAAATCTGATTTTTCTGGAAACAGGAATATCATTCCTGATTTAAGCGTCATGTCATAATCGTTGAGGTCAATGATGGAAAAGACCGAATAACCTCTATTTTGCATAGAAGTAATAAAGTCTACAGGAAATAGGTTATATATCCTGCGCTTATGTGGATATTTTTCTCTAATAAAATTCTCAAAATCTTCATTTCTTTCTCTAAATGTGAGAATCATATAGAATCTAAGATTATATGGATTGTTATTAACACAAAAATAATATCCTGTCAAAACATTTTTGGGAAATGTCTCAATGATATCCTTAATAAAATCTCTTTCTTTAGATCTCTTACCATAATCTAGTTGGAACACATACACATAGTAGTTTTGTGTTTTCGACATATTACTCCCTCAATAACTTATAATGTCATTCTATATTTTTAAATGTATCCGATAATTTTTTATTGATAGGAAAACAAAATAGCATTCTATCTAAACATCTTTCCATAGAGCAGGTCACAAATTAAGGCATGTTAACAGGGATTTGCGAATGAAATGAGCAAGTCGCTTATCTGCATGGGTTTTGATTGCGAGCCTGAATGGCAAGCGATGAAAAAACAAATCTTCCCCTACAGCAAGGGTGCAGGGAGATATATTATATCGTCAGCTTTCCGTTTCGTCTGAATATCTTGATGTCTTATTTTAGCTTAACTTTCTCTCTATTTTCTCAAGAGAATTTCTCATCCCTTTGAGGTGACGCTCTATTGGTGATGATTGGAAAGTAATTTCTCTTTTCTCTTTAGACAGTCGCTTGAAATCTACATGAAGTCTGTCAGCAAGGTTTCTATTATATCCATCCTTAAACTTTAATTTAACGTCAACAAACCCATTATTTTCTCTAATTTGTTGAAAATTTACCTGCAAATCAATTTCTTGACCTAAATCTAAAGCGGGAACAAAGAATGATTTTTTTTCATTATTACTGGTTTCAATGTCTATGTTAATATCTCTGGCAACCTTGCCCATATTCTTTAAATAAAGTGCGTGCATCCCCCCACCAATAGAGTACATTCCTGTTTTCAAATAAAAAATTGGTCGTATGGATTCAAGGCGTGATTTTCGTATTTCCCACGCATAGTATCCTGTAATACAGACCAGTACCGTGGTTATGCAAACAGAAACCCATAAGGGGTTCATCCCTGCTACGCCCACCTTATCATCTTCCTTTTTTGCATCTGTATTTTCCTTTTACATAGCCTTTTACACCGGTTTCTGTTCCAAGAGAACCTCCAAGAGATTGTTCAACTTCTTCAAGCTCACAACCGCATCTCTCTGGAAAGAAAAGTTTCACTCGCGGACGCCTACACATCCAGGACCAGAAATTATCTCTAAGTCTCACTATATCACCTCCTTTTTACTTTTTCTTTTAGCTCTACAAAGACATGAATACACCGAGGGATTATCTTTAGATAGTTTGCAGAGAGATTTCTTATCAAAAAAAGTTTCATCATATCGTAGACAAAAATTTGGTGTATCTTTTTTTATAAATTTAAGGGCATTTACTAAAGCCTCCTCCTTGGATATCTCTCTTTCAGCTTTTTTTCCTAGTCCGTGAAGACGTATTCCCCAATATGCTGATCTCAACAGGTTTTGGTTAAAATCGCCTCTGGAGATATGGTCCAATTCTTCTTTAACCTTCTCTCGCATTTTTTTCAATTTTCTCATTCCTTCTATATTCATGTTTCTCACCTTGTGTATCTATCAGTCTATGTATGGGATACATAGTATAAATAATTTGTGATTAAAATTCTATGAAACACTTTCAAAAAGACATGAAAAATACTTAAAAACACTGAGTTGGACATTCACTTTTTCATAATGCTACTGTTTTATGAACTTATCAGAGTGTGACCTCGGGTGACCAACATGTTTCAAAGTATGTTAGTTACCTCAAAACCCCAAATTTGCAGGACACTAGTTTCATGTTTCATTCCTTCGGCAGCAGATTCGGTATTCCATCCTCAATCTTGTACTCACCGCATTTTCTGCAAACAAGTTTTCCTTCGATTATTTCATCTTTTTCCTCTTTCTCAACCCTTAACTCCAGATCTGATTTGCATACCGGGCAGCAGAGTATATCCATAAGTTCTTTTTTCATATTATCAAAATGG
>JAHIPG010000350.1 GCA_018894775.1 Nanobdellota archaeon | reverse complement strand
TCTTCTGACCATGTAGGTTTGCGATTATGGCGATTCTGAGGGTTATAGCATTCTATGAATTCTTTTAGGTCTTCATACTTCAAGGGGTTGGTCTTTAATGTGAAGTGCTTGTTTGTTCTTAAATCATATATCCATAATTTCTTTGTCCAAGGCTTTTCACTGGCAGGTTTTCTCTCAAAAAAAAGCACATTTGCCTTTACACCCTGCGCATAAAATACTCCTGTAGGAAGCCTTAACAGGGTGTGAACATCACATTCATGAAGCAGTTTCCTTCTTACAGTTTCACCAGCTCCACCTTCAAATAGGACATTATCAGGAACAACGATTGCGACTTTACCGTTTATTTTTGCCAGTGTTTTCACATGTTGGAGAAAATTCAGTTGTTTGTTAGAGGTAGTTGCCCAGAAATCAGGGCGCTCATAAATCAATGATTCCTTGTTAGCCTTTCCTTCACCATTGACTATGGTAACACTACTTTTTTTGCCGAATGGGGGATTAGTTAGCACCATGTCAAAGCGATTACCCGGGTCGGAAATGAGGCTGTCACCAACCTCAATAGGGCTTTCTTCTCCACCGATACCGTGGAGATAAAGATTCATTACGCACAATCTTACAACACCATCAACGATATCCTTTCCTTTGAAGGTATTGTATTTGAGAAATTTTTTTTGTTCTTTATCAAGTGAATAATTTTTTGGGATATAATCATGGGCTGACAGAAGAAAACCACCAGTACCGCAGGCAGGGTCACATATTGTCATCATAGGTTCAGGCTTCGTAACCTCTACCATCGCTTTGATAAGCGCCCTTGGAGTGAAATACTGCCCTGCGCCACTCTTTATATCTTCTGCGTTTTTCTGTAAAAGCCCCTCATAGATTTCTCCTTTTACATCAATGTCTAAACCAACCCATGTTTCTGCGTTGATGAGCTCAATCAATCGTTTCAGGTATGCTGGGTTTTGTATTTTGTTCTGTGATTTTCTGAAGATAACCCCAAGCATACCCTTTTCTTTACCAAGCGTTTCAAGAATATGCCTGTAATGAACTTCAAGTGCATCCCCGTCTTTTCCAATAAGACTCTGCCAGTCAAAATCACGAGGGATTGTTGAGCGTTTATTAAAAGGTGGTTTTGTCTGCTCATCTGCCATTTTCAGAAACAGCAGATATGTTAACTGCTCTACATAGTCACCATAACTTACACCTTCGTCTCTCAACACATTACAGTAGTTCCATACCCTCTGCACAATTGCGGATGTTTCAGTTCCCATTTTATGTCACCTCTCTTTTACAATTATATATTATAGTATCCATTTTTTTCCTTAAATTTTTCCATATTTTATTATTCCAATCAGCATTCTCCAAATCTCTACGGTATCCTTCAAGATACTTCTTTAACTGCCCTAAGAATCTGGTTGCGTTTATTGTAAGACTATCAGGACTAAAAAGAGATCCTTTCCTTTTAATTCGCCAACCCCCGGTGGTTTCTGCTTGGTGAAGGATTCCGCATCGAACATTCCTATAAAATTCTGATGAGTGACCATGGAAATCCCAAAATTCTTTTACTCGATCAAAGAATTTACAGAAAGCTAAATCCCTGCGATTTTTTGTATCTTTCCAGCCATTATAGAATGATTCCAATGCTTCAATCATTAGGCAGCAGTTTGCCATGGTGCAGAAGCCATTTTTCTTAGGGCTATTTTCAAGAGGGGCAATGTACCTTTCAGAGAATCTTTTATAGATAAATCGAGCAATCTCCTTTTTATTTTTCTCTTCTACTAACTTCTGATACTTTTCAATATCTATTTCATTAGACAGCTTAATGCTGTTTAAATTATTTTTAGGATTAATCTTTTTACCCATGTTACATCAACTCCTTTGTTTAAGGAATTTTTTCTTTTTAACCCTTCTGCCTTTCCTTTTTACTTTTCTATCAGCATCTAATTTTTCCTTCTCTTTCTTTATCCTCTCAAGCAACACACTTGCAGGTTCATCAGTTGGGTCCTGAGGCACAAGTTTGCCTTCAAATGCTTTCTTGAGGATACTCTGGCGTAATCTCTCTGCCTGCTTTAAACTCTTCTCTACTGCCTTTTCTCCTTCATCTGCAACGGTAAAACGCTTCTCAATTTCTTCTACGATTTTGTGCTGTTCGGGGAGTGGAGAAAAGGGTATCGGCATTAAAGATAATTTTGTTCCATTTACATTAGCTTGACCAACCTGCTGAGAAACAACGGAAGCAATGTATTTCCGACCATAAAATGAATTTATGAAGAAGGATAATACATCAGGAATATAGGCATTTCTATTCACATTAACCCTTATTAAATATGATGCGAACAATGCCGTGGGATAATGGCTTTTGTAAACTGCTGTTTTTCCCACCAATTCCGCACTGTTTGTCCTGTTAAATAAAACATCACCATCATGGAGAATAAAGTCGTCTAATCGGAGCCAATCTCTTGGAAAATACTTTAAATCTTCAAAAAGAAGTTTACCATCTTGAATGTTTCCCATCCTAAGAACAGGGATACCAGAAGAATCATTCCCAGCCTTCTCAGAAGTTCCATATTGTATCATTTCGCTAATTTCCCCAACTCTCACCCAGCACCATCCTTTAGGCAATTCTGGCAAGTTCTCCGTATCCACAGGCGGAAGTTCTTTGTATTTTTCTTTAGTATTCTTCTTCCTTTCTTCTTTAATTTTCTCAAGAAGTGCCGATGCAGGCTCAAATTTGTGTTTATGTTCTTCTCGCCATTTCTCTGTAAGTTTTCCTTCCATCGTAGATTTAAGCACTGACTGGCGGTATCGTTTCAACTGTGTTTTAACTTTCTTTAACGCTTCTACGCCCGCATCAAGTTTGGTAAATTGTTCCTCAATCTTGCTAACGATGCGGTGCTGTTCGGGAAGAGGTGATAATGGAAAGGTAATCTGTTCCGCTCTGCTATCTGTAAGTGCAACTTGAGTGGACCCTGTTGCAAGTGCATCTCTTTGTGCGAGGAACTTCCGTGATTGAACATAATAGTGAATATAAGAAGACATACCAACACAACAATTAAATGCCCTAAGCTGGATAAACCCAGTAGAAAATAGTTTGTTATCTAAATTTTCTCCGATAAGTAATGCCTTGTTTGTGCCCGCCATTCGTGCCTGTAATACATCCCTTTTATGTCCCATTCGATTAGCTCTGGAAGGGCGCTCAGAGAACGAGTATATTCCCTCAGGCACATAAGAAGTACCATGAATTGAACCTGTAGAGTAATATTCAATATCCTCATCAAATTTTTCGACACCAGTTGGTAAATATTGACAAGCATCGACCAGCCTCGTCCACACCCAGCCTTTGGGGAGTTCATACAACTCCATCACTGTCCCTCCTTGATCACAAACATGATTAAGAGGCACTCATCACCTTCATCTAATGGAACCTTTACCAGAGTTATATGTGCTTCATCGCTCAATTCTTTCGCAATTTTT
>JAHIPG010000349.1 GCA_018894775.1 Nanobdellota archaeon | reverse complement strand
TTGAGACTGTATTTCCTTTTTTTGTGTAATATATTGATGATAATCCTCTTGGTTTCCTCTCATCCTCACTTTCACCTTTCCTTCCAGGAATAAAAACACCTGGCTTACACCCTTCTCCACCTAAAAAGTCTAAAGTGTCAAAAACCGCACATTTAACACTTTCTCCTTGACACGCTGTCTCTTTAATTCCATAAGTTGTAACTACGGATACTATTTCACATAAACATAAACAACTTTTATCTAAAGGGCATTTATCCTCTGGCCTAGTAATCTTTCCTGTAATTCCAAAAGGTGTGCCTGCACCCCATGCAAACGTAATCCCATAACATTCCCAGTTGAATATTGACCAAAAGCCCTCTTTTCCAATGAACTCTCGACCTATTCCAAAACCTAAAAGAACTTCATCTTTTTCTACATAAAAAGGGAACTCTCCTGATTCATCTATATCTTCTTTTTCTAGTTTTTCTAATAAGCTTGTGAGTTTCTCAAAAGAGTCCTTACCTTGGGGCCTGAACGCATTGTATGTTGCACAGCCTATTGCTGTAAGTATTAGAACTGTTATTATTATCCCAATTAAAAAACTGTAGCTTTCTGTTTGTCCTTTTTTCATTTTTATGGATTTGTTATGAAATTATCTGGTTTTGCAGACCATATTCCGGCTAAGGTTTCTTTGATTTTAGATGCAAAATCTGCTGCTCCACCATAGAATATCAATGTTACAACTACAAGAACTATCAGCGCTAAGGCAAACAGTATTACATACCTTATTGTTAAATCCCCTTTTTTGTTTAGCATAGAAATATTTAAGTTATTTTTGCTTAAATAATTTGTGTTTTAAAAAAAGAAAAAGTAAGGGTTAATACCCTTATCAGGACCAAACACAGCCTGGAATTAGACCACATGCCTCTTTACTTATAGCACTGGAACATTCTTCCCCACCGGTTGTTGGAGTTCCATTACAGGATCCATCGGTTACTTCTTCCTCACATTCAACACCTAAAGTATCACATGTGTATGTTGATCCATCTGTAGCTTCAAATGATTTGCCTTGAAAATTATCTGTTTGTCCAAGACTACAGTACAAATTACATTGTCCTCTCCAGATCTCTTTTTGCTGATTTGTAGCACCTTCAACAGTCTCTTTCTGTGATTGGAATAGAGTCTGCAATCCTCCTGTAAAGAATAGGATTATTGTTACTAACACTACCAAAGCAAGTGCTGCTACGATAATGTAAGTCATAGAAATTCCTTGACCTTTCTTATTCATTTTTTCACCTCTTTAAATAATTTTATAGTGTTTTTAAGCAGAAATTCATATTTAAAGTTTTTCTTTTAATAAGGGCTGCATACATCTGTCTTCATTTGCTCATAATATACACATATGTTTTTCACATAGCCTTTTGTTTCTTTCCATCCTTTTTGGATTAGATTGTAAAATCCTTTGTGTTTCTTCACAGCCCCTGGCCCGGCATTATAGGATGCCACTATATTTTCGAATGTAAGATCAACCCTATCTGATTTTTTTAAATCATTGATGATACGTCTGACATATTTCGCTCCAGCTTCTATGTTCTTCTGAGCATTAAATCTTTCATCATTTTCTTTATCACACTTATCTTTTGAATATGAACTGCAAGCATATGTTGTTGTACCGCTGACTGTTAATTTCTCATAATTAGGAACTTTTAAGCCCATCTCTTTTGCTGTTTCAGGCATGAATTGTATCATACCTGCAGCTCCTACATAAGAGACTGCGTCTTTATTCCATCGACTTTCCTGCTGTGTCATTGAAGCCAGCATTAGAAGGTCTATATCATGTTTTTCTGCTGCATTATACATATATTCGAAGTATTCTTCTTTATAATCAGGGAGTACTAGTTTCATTTTTGATTTATATTGTTCTTTCGTGATTGAAGAGTCGAATGTTAAGTATACATCCCCAAAACATAAAGGAAATTTTTCTGTATCTGACACTAAACTAGGTTTTGCTAAGTATATGTGTTGTTTATCTCCATAGAATATTATTTTTTTCTGCCCTTTTATTTTTTCCTCTTCAGATTCAAAAGGAACTACTTTTGTCCAGAATCCCCAGCTTCTTTTAATCTCTGCTGCTTTATTGCTGGTTATTACTTCTCTTAAAACAGTATTTCTTAGACTAAATGTTGTTGTCATGGACTTCTGTGAAACAAATAAACCCCATGATTCAGGGATTTCATCAGCATCAAATTCTCCACATTTACAATTTCCTGTACCACTATAAGTCTTGCACTTTTTGTATGTTTCTATAAAGCTATTGAATTTTCCTTTGATTAAATCTTCGGTTTCTTTTTTTCCACTCATACAATCCTTTTCTTCATGAAACTGTTCTTTTACATTTTCTACCATGCTTGTTATCCAACAAATGTCTCCTTCCTGGGTTTTGTAAAATTTAGGTGTAGGAGAATCTAATAAGCTGTATTCTTTATCATGGACTATTTTCAATCCTTCTTTATTGTAAATATGTATCGATGTAGGTTCAGTAATCCTAGCCCCAGACATTATGCATTGTTTAATCTCAGGCAAGTCATCCTCCTTAACAGAAGCTCTTCCTTGATATAGGACAAGTTTAAGTTTACCGTCTCTTTCATCTGATCTAATCTGATACCCTTCTGCAAGGATGTTTAGTTCAATATCATAGGTACAGCCTTTTAATTCACTGGTAGATAACTTCTTATAAGCTTCAACAATATTTGTAAACGCTTCTTCTGAAGACTCTCTTGCAGCTTGTTCCATTGACTCCTTTACCTCTCCTGCTGTAAAACCAAAAACATCATCTGCTATACTTTTGACAGCGTCGTTGAAATCTGGGACTGTAAAATATACTATTAATGCGATTACGAATATTGTGATCAAAACCAACATTCCGCCAACAGTATATTCTCTTTCCATCTTTATTGTCCTAGTTTTTCAGGAAGTATGTTAGAGAAGAATTCTCTTCCTCTTTCCATAATCATGTTTTTCATACTATCTGAAAATAAGAGTATTACGACTACAATTATCAGTACTAAAACTATTGCTGCTATGTACTCCCATTCTAGTGTTCCTTTTTTATCCATTTTCTAATGCATTCTTTTCTTCTTGGGCTACCTCTTCACAAGTTTCTGCCCTAATAGGTGGCGATAAATATAATGCCCCATAATCTTTCCCTTCTTTAAGCGGAAAATGCCATTCTAGAGATGAATCACAAGGATCACAGCATTTTACATTATTTGGATCGTATATAACTTCTAATTCTCCATCTTTAATATTATAAGGATCATTTTTACCTTCCAAATTTGGAATACATGGGCGGCGAGATTGCTTCAACTCATCAAAGTCATTACTACTCCCAATTCTTGCATTAATTATCTTTTCATAAGTTTTACTACCTTCTTTATAGATTTCTCCATCTTTCAAAAGGCTGAGTTTGTATCGTTTATCTCCTTCTTGTTTCACCTCAAAAGAATAACCTTGTGGAAGCTGATTAAAGTCTATCTTAGAATTTTCACATTTACAGTTTTTATTTACATCAACTTGGGCGCATCTTTCAAATATTTCTACTGCGTTATTAAAGGTATTTTTAGCACGTGCTTTGGATATATTTGTACTAAGCTGTTCTTTTGCTAATTTTTCTGGATCATAACAATGTTCTACAAAAAAGCTTAATATCCAGTTTTTTAAGCCTATTTGATCTTTTCCAAAATTAGCATCAGAGCTAATCATTATCTGATCTCTGTCTCCTTCGTCCCAAGGTTGCCTTTCATCATAAAAGTTTATGTAATAGAACTTATTTTTAGAAAGGATTCCATCTGTTGCTAAAAATTTCTTCTTATCAAAACAGATTGCTTCCTCCTTTGCACCCTCCTGAAGGTATTCCCATGTGGAATCTGCAAGTTTTTCTACTTTCTTATCAGAATTACCATGTTCACTCAAATATTGTCTTAAATCTGCTAATTTGATATCCTCTTTAGGTTTAAAAGAATAGCAAGTCTTTACTAAGTCATTTCCTAGATATTTTTTAGCCGATTCAACGATTCCTTCTTTAAGATCCTTAGTGTCTTGTTCTCCTTTGCCATACATCCACCAGCAGGTTCTGATAAACTCGTTTATTTCTGCTTCTGTAACTGGTTCTTCAATCATAATAGGGCTGCATGTTGTAGGAAAAAGTGTTGAAACTTCTGAATTAAGAAGGTTTGATCCCCAGCATAGATATTCTTTCAATCCTGCTGTGCCTACTTCTGAAAAACTGTCTTGGCATCCTTTGAACATGACTAAGAATATTATTAGGAAAGCTGTGAGTAGGAGTATCTTTCCAAGAGTTTCCATCTCCAGTTTTCCCTTGTTTTTCATGTTATCTTCTAAGCCTATTTTACTTATAAGCTTTTTTTAAGGCAGCATACTGCTGAAATTTTTGATTGCAAGGAATAATATGATTCCCAGTATCAAAGCCAGTAACATTAATACTACTTTTGGTATTGCCATTGTTTCACCTTTATTGGAATTGTGAAATTACACCTGCCATAAAACTGAAGACAAGTGTTACAATTAATGCGATTATGAAGTAAAAAAATGTGCTTGTGAAAAAGTATTTGCCCATCATATGCTCTTCTGTAAGCTTATCCAATCCGTTCTGTATGGAATTGGATAATACTGTGAGTATGAAAATAATTTCTATAACATATAGTCCTACGACTATCTGGAAAAAGAATGGAGGCATAAGATTTTCTGTTGGGAATATCTTGACCAATTCTTGTATATTCAGAGGGACTGCACCTCCTCCTTCTGCTGCACCTGCTCCTTCTCCTGCCAATCCACCTATCTTTTGTCCTAATTTTCCGATGATAGCTGTTATCATGCTCCCTATCCCTACTACTACTCCTGCAATCATAGGTGTTAAGAAGCTTATCTGTCCAACCATAGATGATGTTACATCTGCCAAAAGATCCTTCAGCCTTTCGCTTACCTGATGTATCCTTTCTACATATACTGATATGCTGATCAGGCTTTGTGCTACAACTTTTGGTCCTTTTCTTGCGCTTTCCACAAGAACTTTCATTGAGCTTTCAATCAATGAAGATGGAAATGTTAATAGTGCTCCTTTATCTGTATCAAATATTGCGTCCCTTACATTCATCCCTAGCTGCCTTATGTTCCTGTTTACTATTGAAAGGAAATCTCCTGTTGGCGTCCCTTTCATGTTCTCAGCAACTTTTCCGAACGCTAGCTCTGCCGGTATCCCGTCTCCAATCCGATTTCCTAATTGGAATAGGGACCCTGAAAATTCTTTTTCTAACTCTTTGCTCCTTTCCCTTATTATGATGAGCTGTTTGGTTTTCAGCCTATAATATAATCCTAGTCCTATCGCAACACCTAAAGTGAAGAATAAGCTAAGCACTGCTGCGCCCACACCAAATGGTCCTAAACAATCCGGACCTGTTGAGCAGGCTAGTCCTGTCTCTGCATCCCTATAATCTAAGAATAGACCAAATCTTTCTCCTATTACAAAGTCCCAGGTTGGATCCACAACATGGATTATTATGGGCATCAGCCCTATTAAGCAAATAAAGAATCCTACTGTTATTGCTGGAAATTTTGGATCGACTTTTGAACCTAAGAAATTTACTTTTTTGTATTGTGCGAACTGTGGCTCTTCTTCCAATATGTCTCTTTCACCATAGCCCATAGGTCTTTTTGCAAGGATATTTGTACCCATCTGATATACTATGACTGGTAGTATTATGTTATACACTATCAATAGATGCCACCACTTGACTCCCAAGAAGGATCCCATTAATGGAAGGATAATCAATCCCAATATTGGAAGTATGACTCCAAGCATATGCAATACAGTTATTGGCGATTTTACATTATG
>JAHIPG010000348.1 GCA_018894775.1 Nanobdellota archaeon | reverse complement strand
TCTATTTATCAATAATGAAAATTGATCCTTGGGCATCAGTAGACATAAAAGATTACGATAAGATTATGGACCAGTTTGGAATTTCAAAGATTGGTGATGTTTACAAGAAGTTACATATCACAGGATATGAACATTTCCTATTTTTTTAGAAAATAATATAGTTCAAGGTAATGTTGAGAATCTTGTAAATGTTAATACCCAGTTCAGTATTAGCAGCAAGAGAACAATTGATATTAAATAAGAGGTTAATCCTATTCTCACATCCTTGTATACTTCCCTGCTTATTTCCTTATAAATGTTCTGAAGCTCTTCTTTAGTTGTAGCCTTGTAGTATTTCCCATCTGTGCTGTTAGCTATTTCCTGAAGGGTTTTTTCATCGAGCTGGGTCAATGCATCTTCCTCTCCAAAGAAGCCTCCACCTTCTGTTGTACCAATACCTATCGTGTTTACTGTTACAAATAGGTTTTTCGCGTAATCTACTGCCTCTTCAACTTGCATACCTACCGTGCTTTGACCATCAGTTAACAAGACTACAGACTTTGGGTTTTCTTTTCCTGTTAGCAATAGGTTAGATGCTGTAATTATTGCAGAGCCTATGTCTGTTCCGCCGGTATGTTTTAATTCAATATTTCTAATAGCCTCCTTTGCCTTTCCTTTATCAGCTGTTAAAACCTGCTCTGCAAAGCTTGTTCCTGCAAACGACACCACTGCCACTTCTGATAGTATGGGTAATGAGTCCACAAATTCAGATGCTGACTCTTTTGCCACGCTTATTCTGCTGGGCTTTATGTCTTCTGCTGACATGCTCGAAGACGTGTCTATTGCTAATGCAAAATTTATATCTGTGCTTGGGCCTACATACCAAAAATTCATACCTGCTGCTGAAAAAACCAAGCACAAAAAAACAAGTATTCTTAAGGTAAGCTGTAAAGGGTAAGAAGGGATAGCTGTAGGTTCAAAAACTCTTGCAGCAGCTTCGAAGTTAGAAAACATAAGCGCTTCTTTCTTTTTATACTTCCAATCATAATAATGAGCTATGGCCATGAGAGGCAAGGCTAGTAAAAACCAAAGAAACTGTGGGTTATTAAATGTTACATCCATTTTCTATAAACCTTTTCTTGTCAAAATTGCTTTTCTCTCATTGAAAAATCTTATGACCGGCTCGGCAAAAGATTCGCCCGTGTCCAATTTTAAGAAACTTATACCTAAATTTGTGAAGAATTTTTTTATATCTTCTTCCTGCTGCTTAACGTATTTCTCATATTTTTCTCCGACCTTTTTGCCAGATAAACGTATTGTCTTGTTTGAGAAAGGATCTTTCAGTATTACTTCTCTTTTGGTTTTTGGAAGCACTGAGTCTGCAGGGTCTCGGACCATGAATGTGATTATGTCAAATCTCTCTGCGTTTATTTTTAATATATCTTGCCAGTTTGACCCCATGCCTATAAAGTCTGATACTATGATAATTAAAGATTTCGGCCTTACGAAACCAAACGAAAACTTCAGTGCGTTGCTGAAATCGCAGCCCCCTCCATAGTTTTGGGAGTTTAACAAAGTATTGATTATCTTATAGTACTGTGTTAACCCTCTTTGGGGAGCGTATCTTTTTATAATTTTATCGTTAAATAAGGCAATGCCAACGTTATCAGAATTTTTTATCATCAAGAAAGCTAATGATATTATTAGCTCACCTGCGTATTCAGCTTTTAGTTTTTTTCCTGTAGTATACACCATGCTGCTACTAACATCTATCAAGAAAAATATATTAATGCTTCTTTCTTCTGTGTATTCCTTTATCAGAACTTTATTCGAGCGTACTGACGCTCTCCAGTCTATAGCATTAGAATCATCACCAGGAGAGTATTCAGTGTAATCTTCAAACTCTACGCCTTTCCCCCTGAACCTACTTTTATAGCTGCCTAACAATTTTCCTCCTAATGCTGATTTTGTTGTTAGCTCGAATGCCTGGATTACAGGTGTTACGTCTATCAAAAGTTTTTTCATAACTCTTTCCTTGTTTGCATTACAGGTATCTTCTTTAATATTTCATTGATTATATCGTCTGTGCTTATTTTCTTGGCCATTCCTTCGTAGCTTAAGATTATCCTATGCCTTAAAACCTCATGCATAATATTTTTTATGTGCTGGGGCTTCACAAAAGATTCGCCTTTAATCAAGGCTTCTGCTCGCGCAGCTAAAGCAAGCCCTATAGAGGCTCTCGGAGACGCGCCGTACTCTATGTACTCGCCTAGTTTTATACCATATTTTTTAGGGTTCCTTGTTGAATCAACAATCTTTGTTATATAAGTTTTAATCTTTTCACTCAAGAATATTGTTTTTGTAAATTCTTGTGCCTCTATTATTTCTTTAGCATTTGTTATAGGTTTCAGGCCGTATGCTTCTAACGGTTTTACATCAATGTTTTGATCTATGATAACTTTTTCTTCGCTTAGACTTGGGTATTTCACTAATACTTTGAACAAGAACCTGTCAATCTGCGCTTCCGGCAACTCGTAAGTCCCGGCGGATTCTATAGGGTTTTGTGTTGCCATTACAAAAAAAGGTTTAGTTATTGGGAAGGTTTCTCTTCCTATCGTCACCTGTCTTTCTTGCATCGCTTCCAGCAAGGCTGATTGCGTTTTCGGCGGAGCCCTATTTATCTCGTCTGCCAGAAGAAAATTTGTAAAAACAGGCCCTTTTACAACGTAAAACCCTTTTTCTTTGGTATATGCTGTTACACCTGTTATATCTGTAGGTAAAAGGTCTACTGTAAACTGAACTCTTTTAAAACCGCACCCTACAACCACAGCCAACGATCTAAGTAGCAAAGTTTTAGCAATGCCCGGCACACCCTCTACGAGAACATGAGCTCTTGTAAACAAAGCCCTAATAAAGCTATCTATAACTTTATTTTGTCCGACAACAACTTTTGACAACTCTTTTTTTAGATTTTCAGTCAATTTTTGGTATTTTTTTATTTTTTTTACATCTACTTCAGACATTTTTAATTCCCTCCTCTTTCATCAGCAATATCTATATTTAACTCTTTTTCAAGACCTAAAAACTGTTCATAAATCTCATTTTTATACTTAGAAGGCATTTGTTCATAAAGTTCTGAAACCTTCGAGTAAAACTGCCTAGCTCTTTCACTGTTTTTGGAGCCTAAGGCTAGTTTTAACTGTAATAAGTACATCATTGCTTTTTGAAATTTCATAATATCATTTATATCTTCATAGAATAATGCTATTTTTTTAAGTATTTTCCTTTTGTTTTTATCAGAAATTGAATTATATAGGGGGATTAGTAGATTATACAGTTCCCTCACCTGAATGACGTCTCCTTTTTCCAATAAGGCCGTTCTTCCTTCTTTTATGATATTATTCAGCTCTTTCACCTTCCTTTCTTCCCTTAATTTCTTCCTTACTACAAGGTATATGAAATAAAAAAAACCTTCAACAGTAGGATGCTCTTCATCAAATATCTTCTTAAGGCCTTTTTTTCTCTCATGCTTGTTTACATCTTCTAACACTGCGTTAAAAGATACCTTCTTTGGAATTTTTGTAGATGCGAAATGGTGTTTTATAGATTTCCAGACCGTTTTTATTATTTTTTCAATTACCTTGTCTATCTTATCCTGGATTGTTTTCTTTTTTTCTAAATCCCTTTGTAATTCTTTTTTGAATCTTCTTAACCGATTGAGGAATTTGATTCTTTTAATAAATTCTTTTGGAGCAGGCTTCTTTAACCACTTTAAAGGGTGTTTTTTTATTATGTTCAAAAATTCATATGCAATGCTTTCTAACTCTGCCCTTGAAACTTCATTCTTGGAAAATTCTAGCTCTAAAAGGTTTTCACAAAACTCCTTTAACCTTGATTTTCTTCTTTTTTCCAGCTCTTTTATCAGCTCTTCGTATGTGAAGACATATCGCAGGTTGAGTAACTGGGAGAAGTATTGGTTTATTAATATTAGAAGATTATCCATATCTGCAGCAGGGTTCTTTTCTTTTAATACCCTCTCAACTTCTTTTGTGTAATCAATTTTTTGCTCCTTGTCTTCTAATTTTTCCTTAATCTTTTTAATTTCACTTCCCTGAGGTTTCCTTTTAAACTTTGATAAAAGACTTGAAAAAGTATTCTTGACAGTGCCTGAATGATTTTTTATATAGGGCCCTACTAAGATTAAAAAACCTATGCCAATTATGAAGATGGGAAGATAAAGAAGCAACTGTTCTATGTTCCCTTCAATTATTGTATTTATAACATCGTCTAATACCATATCACACCTTTTTTCTTTTTACCACTTTGAATATTACAAACAATATGACCATCAAGGAGGCTAAGTTTAATCCTAATAAGAATAGCACTCTTGGGATATTAATATCTTTCCTTAATTCCGTTTCTGGTATTTTGTAAATAGTGGATATCAAATCTTTACATTTATCTATAGCAGTATTTAATTTTTCTAAGGCAGCATCATATTGGTTGGATGCTAAATCCTTTTCAGCCCTGCTTAGTAACTCATTCAGCTCTAAGCATTCAGGATTTTCCTTGAAGAGGTCTTTTACAAATTTAATTCTTTCTTCTATACCCACAGGTACCGATATTACTGTTGTGAAAATTTTTGCAGAATCTGTTACTTCAGGGTTGTGCACTATTGCTTTTATTATTATTTCTTCAAACCCTTCAATCACACCCCTTATGGAAAGCTGAATTTCTCTTTCTTCCCCTGGGTCTAACTTATCTATATGGGTTTTGGATAGGCTTATTTCAAGATTATGCAGGCTCCCTACCTCAATATCAATGTCCCTTAAGGTTATATCCTTATTACTGTTTTTTATTATCACAGGTGATACTATAAGGTCCTCTTTGTAAATTGTCAAAGCCCCGGGGTGTATTATATCTATAGTTACTAGCTGCGTTCTTGAACTCCCTCCACCACCTCCGCCACCGCTGGTAGTTGTTGTAACAGTTACTTCTGTTTGTGTTATGTTAAGGTACACGTAGTTGCTGCTAATATTCTCTATCAAGTCGCTTGCATGAAACTGTATGTACTCTGCCCCGTACCACCCGCTAGCAGGGGTGAATGTTACTACATGGGTTGTATTGTCTACCTCTACAGTTATCTGTGAGCTGGCGAGGCTGCTTAGGTTTTCATAAAGATGGTCAAAAGTAAAGTTAAGATCTGTCTGATTTTCAACATCTGAGAAATGATTATCTAAATCAAGGTTTGTATATGTTGTGTCTTGGTTCCAGGATATGTTTTGAATTGTTAATATGAACTGCGGGGGAGAGTTAGTCTCTAACACAGTTATATTCCTAAAGCAAGTATGATCGTAATCGCTATTTGTTGCTGTACTGATATTTGTCCCGTCAAAAACTAGTAATGTCAGGTTATGCACTCCTGCATCTAAAAATCCAGGGAGATAGTTCAATGAATCAGCAGCTACCCAGTCACTTCCGGATTGTGATGTGGCCTTACTGTTTGATTCATTTACAACATTATCCAGCGTCCAGTTAAATATTAGTGTGTCTCCATCATCATCTTTAACTCCTGTCACGCTAAATGTCATGTTCGTATCGTTCTCATACATTGTTATGTCCACTTGGTTGCCAAAATTTCCTGAAGCTGTTAGGAACGCACAGTTTATAATGGGAGCATCATTCTCATTTTTGATAGATAAGTTAATAATAACTGAATCCACAGATCCTTCGCTGTCATTCACGCTTAAATTTATTTTATAATCTTTGTTCCCAATGCCTGTGCCAGCATGGGTCGCATTAGGCGTGAAACTAAAGACTCCTGTAGTCGAGTTCAGTACTTCATTAGCGTCATCAAAGAAGGAAGGTGTTAAGGTTATGCTATCCATTAAGTTGCCATCTGTTGCGTTTGTTATGTTAGCAATCCAAAATGTAAGGTTTCCAGTACCTTCAATCGTGTCTGTCCCGTTTTCTTCATCAGAGGCGTTGAAATCATAATAGGCCAAGACTGCCTGCTGCGCATTCGTTATGTTATCAAAGTGTAAGAACTGGGGTGCATCGTTAACTGATATCACTGTTATATTAATAGTTTCATTATAAGTCCGGTTTGTGCTGTCTGTAACATTTATTTCAAACCAGTACAGCCCTGCCTGTGAGTTGTTAACAGCTGTAAAGTTTATAATACCAATTGTTTGGTTGACTTTGTCTATTTCAAATAATGAAGTATCATTTACTGAGAATGTCAAGTTTTCTGAGATGTTAAAAACGTTTCCTCCAGGTATATAAATGTCTTCGTCTGTCGCGTTAATTTCTATGTAGAACTCTGTGTCTTCTGTTGACGTATAGTTTCCTATAGGCTCAGTAAAATTAGGAACATCTTCAACGTTGTATACTGTAAAGTTCAGAACTTGTGAATTGTTAGCTTCAGGAGGATAATCCCTTACTGTTATGTTCACCCAGTTAAGACCTACAAAAGAATCATTTGCTGTAAAGTTTATTTCTCCAGTTGTTGAATTAATATTAAATATTGTTGTGTTGTCTGACCAGAGTATTTCATCACCATCGTCGTCTGTTACATTCCATGTCAAGTTTATGTAAAATTCTATGTCTTCTGTTGCATTATTGTTCACTGTTGCGGTTAGGCTAGGCGGTGTGTTTCCTCTTATTGTTACGTTAACGAGTTGAGAGCCTGTAATCCCATCTGTGTCGTTTACACTGAAGTTTATCCAACAAAAATCCTTTGCTGCACCTGGTGTGAAAGATATGTCACTGTAGGCAGTATCATTCTCAACATACGCGTCTCCTATGGCAAATAAGTAGCAGGAATCTTCTTCTGTTTCATTTTGTGAGAAGTTTAGGCATTCTCCACCGCTGGATATGTTAAGATCTCCGTCTGTTGCATTTATAGTGAAAGAATATGGCACGTTGACATATGCAGTAAAGTTTGCTATCGTTGACAACACAGGAGTATCACTAACATTAAGAACTGTTAGGTTTATCAGTTTTGAATCTGTCACGCCTTCTGTGTCTGTTACAGTTAAATTTATCCACCAGAAACCTACCTGTTGATCAACAGGGGTGAAGCTAACATTGCTTTCATTATTTGACTGCCATTCAAACGTGAACCATGTTTCGTTGGCCGTAAATGTTAAGTTATCACCCCATACTAAGTCATCATCTGTTGCGTTTGTAGTACATTCAAATTTTATATCTTCTGTTGCTGTAAAGTTTGTATCATTATCCGTGCACATCCAGTCTAAGCTTGGCGGATCGTTCGTGTTTCTAACTTCAAAATTGATTAGTTTAGAAAGCTCATTACCTGCAGTGTCATTTACAGTTATGTTCAAAGTGTAATTGCCTACATCATCATTTGTTGGGTTAGCGAATATCATTTCACCATTCAGAGCATTAGGGGGGACCGGAGCATAGGATATGTTAATGAACAATGTTTGATTGCCTTCTGTCCAGTTATCCCTAAAATAAGGAAGGTCGTTTTCTTCATCACTGTAATAAGCTGATAGGTTTATTGAATAGTTATTCGCGTCTTCATAAAGAGTTTGATTAGTTAAGTTGAAGGTAGGTGCATCATTTACTGCTGATACAACTATTCTCATGCTTGCTGCGTCTGAGGCTTCACCGTCGTCTACTGTTAGAACAAATATGTCATCAAAAACTTGGCTTTCATTCGTGCAAAATACTGAGATGTTTCCTGTTGAAATATCAAACCACATACGGTTAGGGATAGATGTAGTTGTGTTGTAAACTAAAGAATCTGCATCATTTAAGTCTGGTTCTGTTGTATTAGCACTAAGATTAAAATAACACCATTCATCCTCAGTACAATCTAAATCTCCTATGGTTCCTGAAGCATCATTTATGACTGGTCGAGAGTTTGAAATAGTAAACGTGTCCCGAGTCATATTATCTACATAAACATCATCAAAACAACTAATGTTGAAATAAAATACTCCTTTATAATTGAAGGTTCTGTTGTATTCATACTGTTCCCTTTCATTGTTGAATGTCATATTTACAGGAGCAGTCCAAGAAGCATCATCATCAGATGTTAAGTTTATATGAAAACTTATGCTACAGTTCGAACCTGTTGTACTGTCATTTATAGGTTGGTTATCCCCGCCTGTATTATTAGTGTAGTTTGCGAAGAAGAAAGTCTGTACTTCATCACCACAGCCAGCAGGATTAACGCATCCTTCTGAATATCTATTGTTACCCCCTCCTTCTGGATCGGTATCATCCCATATTGTTAGATTTGATGCTGTGTCGCTTGTTCCTCCTCCTGCGTATGCTGTGAAATGAGTGACTTCGAATTGGATGTAATCTCCTAAATCAACAAAAGGGATATCTGTTCTTTCCCAATTTTCACATTCAAAGTTTTCAAAATCAAAATTTTGGCAGTATAATATGTATTCAACGTCATTTATTTTTTTAAGATTTAATATTGCATTTTCAAAATTCAGTTCTTCTTCTACTGCAAATACTTCTGTCTTTAATTCTTTATTATTTTGTGTTAAACCTATTTTTGTTTTTATTTGTTCAGGCGGGTTTGTTATTCCTTGGATCGATACTTCTGAGTTAGGTTTTTCAGGATCTTTTATGTTGATGTCGTATCCTTGTTCTGTTTGGCTCACTTCGTAGTTTCCTATTTCTTCTCCAACTTCGTTTTCTAAAACTACAAGTCCTGTTGGTGTTTCTGGATTTTTGAAGAATAATATTGTAAAGAATAATAATAACACTGCAGATGTGATAATTATTTTTTGTACTACACTTTTATTGTTATTTTTTTCGTATCTTCCCAGGTATATATTTTTTATTTTCCCATCTTTAGTTCTTATAGATTTATAAGAATAAGGGCCGTATGTTTTACCATTCTTTTTAATATACCTTAAATGAGCCATTTC
>JAHIPG010000347.1 GCA_018894775.1 Nanobdellota archaeon | reverse complement strand
GAAGACCGAGATCAAGACGAAACTCACTTACAAGATTACCAAGCTAAATGTAAAACTCAAGAAAGTACTCGATCTAACAAATGAAAAAAATCTCAGAGTGCTTGATATACAAGAAGATAATCTCATAGGTGATAGCCGGGATATCACTCAGCATATAGCAAGTTTAGCTTACCAGAAAGGATATGAAGCCCTCCTTGTTCCTTCTGCAGCAGGAAAAGGAAATAATATTATTTTATTTCCAGAGAATTTTACCAAGGACTCTACGATCAAAAAAGAGACAGAAGAAATTGTACAATAAACTACCGACGCAAAAGCTATATCCATATTTATAGTATGTCTACCAATCTTGCACAATGGGCTGGCGAAGGTATGTTAAAAGGGGCTCTGGCCCGCCGAAAAAAAGTAAAAACAGGTCTTGACAAGGTTCATCATATGTGATACACTTTATTTGGAGGTGAGAATATGCCTACAAAAAATCCACGTCTCAATGTAGTTCTTGATCCGTCTCTTTATGATACCTTGACTGAATTGGCGCATAAAGAAGGGATATCTTTGTCTTTGATGGCTAGGGATCTATTGAAGGAATCCTTGGAGCTTCACGAAGATATTTACTGGAACAAGATAGCTCAAGAAAGAGAAAAAACATTCTCCCGCAAAAAAGCTTTGTCTCACAAGGATATTTGGGAATAATGTCTTATAACCTATTCTATCATCCAGAGATAAAAAAGGAAAGTCTTCCATCTATTCCTGTGAATATGAAGGAACGAATTAAAAGGGCTATTGAAGAAAGATTATTGACAGGGCCTGAAAGGTATGGCGAGCCGTTAAAAAGAGGATTGCAAGGTTATAGAAAATTACGAGCAGGAGATTATAGAGTTGTTTATAAAGTCAGTAGAGAAAATATTATTATATTGAAGATAGGACATAGAAAAGAAGTTTACCGCAAAGCCTGCCTGCGTATAAAAAACCTACCCTGACGTAGTTTTTCTAATGCGTCGCAGTAGTTTTTTACTTGGATAGTCGCAAAAGTAGCACAAAAGCGTCAAGATGCAAAATGTGCTAAATGTATTGACATTTAGCACAGCATAATGTATACTTGTATTGTGGGAAATATTCATTGGGATCCGGAAAAAAATCAGAAGTTAATGAACGAACGCGGGGTTTCCTTCGAAGAGATATTTGTTTGCATTGAAAATAAAGAGGTTTTAGCTATTATTGAGAATCCAAGTAGAAGTTATAAGCATCAAATGGTATTTGTTGTTGCTTTAAATGATTATGTGTTTTATGTGCCGTTTGTTAAAGATGGGGATGATATATTTCTCAAGACTATTATTCCAAGCCGGAAATTAACAAAGGAGTATTTGTAGGGGAGGGATGATGATGAAAAACTATAAATTGGATAAGGATGAACAGGAGTTGCTTTCTTCTCTTGAAAAGGGGGAATGGAAACCTGTTAAAAATATGAAAGCCCTGATTGATAAGTATGCTGAGTATGCAAAAAATACTTTGAAGAAAAATCAGAGGATTAGCATTAGGATATCGAAGCAGGATTTGATCGGGATTCAGACCAAGGCTGTAGATGAAGGGATTCCCTACCAAACGTTGATTACAAGCATAGTCCATAAGTATGTGAATGGCAATCTAGTCCAATCCCCGTCGCAAAAGTAAGACTTTTGCGACGTTCGTAGTCCTTCCGGATCTATTTTATCGTCGACAACACAAAATGTAGGTTTGGACTTTTGCGACGTTCGGGAGGGGTTTTTAAGAAATGCTAAGGGTACGAAAAAATGAGATATAGGTCTTGACAAACATCTTTTATGAGTGTATACTTTAGTAGTAGAACGTATACAAAGGCAGGATGATGATCGTATTTGATGTTTCGACATTAATTTTATTGGCAAAGATAGATATATTAAAAACTATAATATACACTCGTGAAGTCTTTATAACTAAAGAAGTGGAGGGTGAAGCGACTTGTAAGCCTGAGCTTCTTGATGCCAAAATTATTATCGAGCTTATTAATACTGGCAAGATTGGAGTGGTGAAAGTCAAAAATCAGGCATTGTTTAAAAAACTCCAGGAGGATTTTGTTCTTGCTGAAGGAGAAGCGTCAGCATTGTTATTAGCGCAGCAAAAGCAGGCGATATTGGCGACAGACGATGGCCAGGCGATCAAGGCCTGTAAGGTGTTGGGAGTTAAATTTGTTACAGCGGTGCATTTTTTATTGGATGCGTTTTATAAAAAACGAATTGGTAAAGAGCTTGCCTTGGTAAAGTTAGAACGGCTGGAGCAACTAGGCAGGTACAACGACAGAATAATTTTTGACGCAAGAAGTAAAATAGAAGAAGGGAGGGGAGAAAAATGAGTGTTTTGAGTGTACGGCTTAGTCAGGAGGAATTAAACCATATAAAGAAATTAGCAAAAGAAAATAACGCAGATCAATCCCAGGCAGCGCGTCAGTTAATCAATGAGGGATGGGAATTTCATCTTCTTTGTATGTATAGAGAAGGGGAGATCTCTTTAGGATCTTTAGCTAATGAATTAAAAATACCCTTGAGTTCGGCAATAGATTTTTTAGGAAAGATAGGTGTTGCTGCGCCCTTGGAATATGAAGATTATTTGCAGGGATTAGATCTATTGAAATGATTCTGCATATCAAAGTAGCTTGCCAGAATTTCCATCCCATCTTTTTGAACAGTCCAATCTTGCGATAGAAAAACTCAAAAGAGTAGAAAAACTTATTCAAAAACTTTTGGACGTCTTTGAACAGGAAGATGCAATAGAGTGGCTCAATACATCTAATCAGTCTCTCGAAGGACGCACCCCGCTGAAAGAAATCATGTAT
>JAHIPG010000346.1 GCA_018894775.1 Nanobdellota archaeon | reverse complement strand
CTTTGAAGCTGTTGATCTCCTTCAACTTTTAAAGATTCTAATTTTTTTGCCTGCTCATCAGTTAATTCAATATACCTTGTTGAACCATCAGGAGCGTAGCATGTGTTCTCTTCTAATGCATTACCAAAATTTATGTCTCTTTGATAAGGGTAAAAATCAAATCCTTGAGGCATGACTTCAAGGCAATCCCTCACCTTAGCATCAAGATCCTCATCACTTATCCAAGGATCTATACCTTTCTCTTCCAACTGATCTTTTACATAAGAATTTATAGCATCAACGTGAAAATCTTTAACCTTTTCCATTATTTCTGACTCTTCAGCTTCAATAAGTTTAGTCAAGCATAGCTCGTACTCATTCATGTTCATGAATTCAACTAAATATTTTTTCATCTTGATACCTCCAAATGAATACTCAAAAATATATGTTCCAATATATAAATGTTTGGGTTAAAGAATCAGAAAATCTCTACAATCTCACCAATCTTAGTATTTTTCTTATAAAGCTTAGCCGGCCTATGAGTTACATCAGACTGATATTCAGAAGTCTCCTTGACAATATCCAATGCTTTTACCTTTTTCCTGAAGTTTCTCTTATCAAGCTGCTTATGCATAATAATCTCATAAATAGTCTGTAATTCTGTCAAAGTAAACCTTTCAGGAAGCAGTGAAAAGGCAACAGTAGTATATTCCAACTTCCATCTAAGCCGTTTCAAAGCATACTCAAGGATATCTTGATGATCAAAAGCTAGTTTAGGAAGCTCATATATAGAGAACCACTTGACATCTTTGACATCAGTACTGGCCTTAAGCTTAAATTTATCAGAATTGACTAAAGCAAAATATGAAACTGTTATTACCCTTGTCCTAGGGTCTCTCTTAGGATTACCGAAAGTATAAAGCTGTTCAAGGTAAACATCCTTAACATTAGTCTCCTCTAACAATTCCCTCTTAGCAGCTTCCTCTAAACTTTCTTCCATACGGACAAAACCACCAGGAATAGCCCACATATCCTTGAAAGGTTCAAGATCCCTTTTAACTAACAAAACCTTAAGGTCACCATTCTTAATAGTGAAAAGAATTATGTCTACAGTTACAGAAGGCCTATCATACTTTTCAGGATCAAACTCTTCTTCCATACAAAGTGTAAGAAATACAATAATATTTAAATTTTACTAAGAATGGACACTACGACCAGCAAAGCCAGTATATGTAGAATCGGCCAAGTTTATCTCAAAACAATAATCACCATAGCCGATGAAAGCAGAGCTCACATTTTCTATCTCATCAAAATCGCCAGGCATAGAAATATTTACAGGACTACCAAGATAATCTCCAATCTTACTTAAGACCTTTATATCTTTAAGGCCTGTGAGATTCTTAATGAATTCTTCAAACTCCTCATGATAAGATACAGTATCTAACCAATTTTTTTCACGATAATATAAATTGGAAGCTATAGGGAACTCAAAAGTATATTTAGAATTGTTAATCGAAGCTGAACCGTCTTCGAAAACAGGAAGCTAATCTATCTTAGGGTAATGAACTATACTTTTAGTTTCAAGTTATATGTTTAAGAAGAAGCTCTTTTCCCGTTATGTGTTTTTTTCTCCCTCTTTCTTCTATCCAGTCTTCAACAAGGTCTAAGTCTGATATCAGCTTTGAAACAAGGTTTTTATTCACAACTTCTTCTACAAGCTTTGCTGATGAGTAAGCATCTATCATGTTTTGCTCTGCTTGTGCGCCTAGTCTAGAAGGAAACCAACCGCAACTTGTAAAGCTTAGCTGAACATGATATTCTGCTTCTAATATTTTTTTTAAGAGGAATTCATTTTCTTTTGAAGTAGCTTCCTTCAAATGTTCTTTGAAGAACTGCTCTTCTTTTATATTGCCTAGTTTTAAATCTATGTAATCGTTTCTCGCGTCCCATACATCTTTGAAGTAAGGGCTTGATTCGTTTACGAATATGTCATGGATTTCATCTTCAATTTTTTCTAATGCTTTTAACATAGGCTCTTGATATTTTTTATAACCTCCTGCGCAGCCACATCCTTTTGTCCATCTTTCAAGTCCACCGCAAAGGCAACTCCATGAAGAGTTATCCAAGATGTCGGCTAGGTTATTAACTTCAAAATTTTTAAGATAATCTGATATTGATATCATTTTTATATCTTTTCTCTTTTTCACACCTTTCGGAAAATATTCTGCCCATCTGTCCGCTAGTTTGTGATGATGTCCAAATGTTTCTCCATCATATGCCAGAAGTAATGTTTCCCCATTCTTAGCGAAGCTTACCAATTGGTCTAATGCTACATCCACATTGTCCAAAAGCCTAACTCCTGAATCAGTCTGATTGTTGAATGCTATCTTACCGCTGAAGTGGTTGTAGAAAAAGTATATGATTTCCAATCCTCCCCCAAGGTTAACTTTATAGGGCTTGCTTGTATCTTCTCTCCCCTTTTTCTGCCAAGGGGATCCTATTGTATATTTTATTCCCTGCCTTGCAAGTTCTTTGCAGACTCTCTTACTGGTGGCTGTTTCCGGTAGCCACATGCCTTCTGGATCTCTTCCAAAAAAGGTTTTGAAATGTTTCTTACCCCAGATTATCTGTGTCTTCAGATCCTCGTCATGTCTTATCAAAGGCATTATCCTATGGTTATAAGGCTGTGCTAATGCCTGTCCTTTATCAGCTTTTATCATCCTCTCTAACGTTTCTTTGTCATTTTTCAAAAACCACTCTATCAGCGTAGGTCCTACGTTAAAGCTTACGTGGTCAAGAATTCCATTATTTGAATTAGGACTGTAACATTCCTCATTTATCTTCTTTGCCCATTTATCATTCCTTCTAGGCTGGTAAAAATGCCAGTGTTGCAATACATATTTGGGCATTTTGAACCTCTTTAGGTTATTACGTAAGGTTGTATGTGAACCTCTATTTATCACAACTACTAAGATATAATAAAACTAAAAGATTTGGATGCAACTTTTTACTCTTTGATCATAGACCTCTTGACACCAGGACTGATCTCGTATAATTTGTACTTCCTTTTTCTGCCAGCTATAACAACACCTTCTTTCT
>JAHIPG010000345.1 GCA_018894775.1 Nanobdellota archaeon | reverse complement strand
TTCATATTTCCAAAATTGTTCTGTGTCTTAATAATCTTTGGGAATAATTAATAATAGCATAACTCAATTATAGAATTGATGAGAATCGTTCATGTTGCAATACGTTTTCCTCCTGCTGAGGGAGGGGGCGAGCAGGTGGTCTATAACCTTGCAAAACAGCAGGTGAAAATGGAAAATGAGGTTTATGTTATAACAACCAATCTCATGAAAGAGGTTCCCAGAGAGGTTGATAAAACTCTGCCAACGAAAGAGGTGATGAATGATATAAATGTTATCAGGATGAAAACTTATCCTACTGGATTACCTGTTTGGGGCTACGGCTCAATATTTTTTGGATTGAAAAAATTACTGAATGAGATAAAACCTGATATTGTTCATACACATTCCTATGGATATTTTCATTCAGATGTACTTGCAAGACTTAGGAAGAAATCTGAATGGAAACTTGTGATGACTTCACATGGGTTTACTCCTGGGAGAGGGATTTTTAGGTATGTAAAAAAGATTTACGATAAATCTATAGGAAAAAGAACTGTAAAAAATATAGAGGCAGGAATTGCTATATCAAAGAAGGATAAGGAAATTTTTGAGAGACTCGGTGCAAAAAATATATACATAATCCCTAATGGTATTGAGTTATCTAAATTTGAGGGATTACCAGATAAAAATGTTTTCAGAAATAAATACAATGTCAAAGGAAAGATGATTTTGAATGTAAGCAGGCTGTCAAGGATTAAAGGGCACGCCTTTCTGATAGAGGCTTTCTCGAGAATAGTAAAAGAGTTTCCTGATACAACACTTGTGATTGTTGGTGAAGACTGGGGTGAACTGATGCATCTGAAGAAACTTGTGAAAAGACTCAATTTGGGGGATAGAGTGATATTTACCGGGAAAATACCTGAAAAATACCTGCTGGGTGCTTACTCCTCTGCAGATGTCTTTGTTTTATGTTCTATTGAGGAACCATTTGGCATAGTGCTACTGGAGGCAATGGCATCAAGTGTTCCTATTGTGTCAACAAACAGAGGCGGACCACCAGAAGTGATTGTTGAGTGTGGTTTGCTTGTAGAGCCCAATCCTATCGCGATTTATGATGGGATATGTAAATTGTTGCGAGAGGCTAGCCTCAGAAATAAATTTATTGAATCCGGAAAAAAAAGGGTCCTTGAATTTACTTGGAAAAAAACCGCTGAGAAAAATATGAAAGTTTATAGAGAAACCTTAAATTTGTAGGTTTTTCTTGCTGTGATAATGACAAAAAGTAAAATTATTACGAGAAGAACCATTGTGATAACACCAAGCATATGTTCTACCGCAATGGGATGTGCGACTAATTGCGAAAGTGGTGTGGGCGGCGCTATACTCGCGACTGTTGCACTAAGCAAGCATAATAGCACGATTAGCATCATGCGTGCACGCCTGCCTAGCTTCCAAAGGTAAAGAATTATTAATGGAGTGAACCATGACAGGTAAGTATCGGTGAGAAACGCTGTAGAAAGATACATGCCGCACATTGTTATTACGAGTACAGGCAACCAACTTATTTTCTTCCAGTAAGCGTATAGGATAGGTATGCCAATAAAGAGTAACGGTAAGAATTTCTGAATGACTAGGACATCCACACCAGTAAGGCTTACGGCACCTAGCCAGGATAAACCCCCGACACGTTCGACAGGCCATATGTATGGGTAATATATTGATTCCCAACCGAAAATTATGTAATATATAAGATGGATTAACCCAAAAGTTACAATACAAGCGATAAATGAGTTGAGCCTGAGCCTTTTAGGTAAACTCGGAAATATAATCAACATTGCAAAAAACGGTAGTAGGAGCGGAAAACGTATTGATGCTAGAATGCCAACTACAACCCCGACAAATAAGAGCTTCCTTTTAGCGCGCTTAACCTCTTTTCTTTCTATCAGCTCTTTTGCACTTAAGAGAAATAGTATAGAGAGTAAAACGCCCATAATAAGCAGTGCATTAAAGTTTCTGTCAGCTCCCTTCCAAAACAGCGGTAATATTATCAGAGTAAGACCGAATGCAAATATCTGCGCATTGTTTTTAAATATTTTACTTGCTAATTTTACAGATAGATAAACCGTTATTGGAACAAATATAGAATACACTATATAAATACCAACCACGTGGTCACATATTGTAAGAGGTAATGAGATAAGAGCCATATAAAGGGGTGGATACATACAGCCAGTAGTAGTAGTTTTAAAAGCTTCCTGGGAATAAGGGCTAGCCCCGCTGAGGAGGATTTTGGCGCTTTTTATTTGCCCATAGGCATCTGTTCCTTCACCAGCAGGACCGGATACCACCAGGTAATATATTATTTTAATAATAACTAAAACGATGCTCAGTATTACTGGGATCCATATTACAAGTTTATTTTGTAGATTCTCATTCAACTTTAAAGGTTTTAGAGCTCGTAGAGGTAAATCCGGTTTAAATACAATTATAAATATTACAAGATAAGAAAACAAAAGAGCGGCTTGATGGACTGGAGAACCAAAGTAGGCTGCCCCAAGATCTCTAAGAATTTCTATCACATCTCGTAATTTACTTACTATTACTAAAAGTTTATTATCAACCGATACTATACATTCTCAAATGAACTCATCAACTGTTTCAGTTATTGTACCAACATATAACGAATCTGAATCAATACCACACTTTATAAAAAGATTAGTAAAATGTTTAGATGATTTTGAATTGATAATAATAGATGATAGCCCTGATGATGGCACTGATTTCACAGCGAGAGCGGTATGCGAAGGGCTAAAGTTAAATTACAGAATAGTTAGAAGAAAAGAAAGGGGTAAAGGCTCTGCTGTTAGGGAGGGCCTGAGATTGGCGAAAGGGGAGCAAATTGTTATTATAGATGCGGATTTGGAGTATCCACCAGAAGAAATAAAGCCAATGCTGAAAAAGCTAGGGCACGCAGATGTTGTTTTATCTTACAGAATAAGAAAAGACCCGGTTTTAAGACGGGTTGCCAGTAAACTCTTCAGAATACTAACCAGGATAGTACTACAACTACCATTTGATACACAATCAGGCCTAAAAGTCATCAATCAGAAAGCAAAAGAAGTTGATTACCAAATTAATGGTTGGACCTGGGACCTAGAGTTTGTATTTTTATGTAAGAAAAAAGGGCTGAAAATAACAAGTCATAACGTACCATTTAGCACTAGACCCTTGGGGAAGACAAAAGTGCGGACTATACATAATGCAATAGAAAATTTTGTAGATTTACTGCGTGTAAGATTTCGTTACTTGTAGAATTTTTTCTATTCTGAGTAAACTCTGCAACCGAAATTGTTTTTGTAGAGATTTTATGTTGAAATCTATGTTGCAGAGTTTGAGTAATACATCAAATGAGAACGCAAGTAGAAATTAGTATGCTTACGGAGGGTACTGGTATCCATCTGTCATTATATAGAAATAAAAGGTTAGATCTTTTAAAATTAGGCAGTCAAAGCCATGCATGGGAGGAATAATTGAACCATATCCAGACAAGTTTTAAATATTAAAAATGCATTTTTATTAAGTGGTCTTGACATGACAAATGAAATAATTTTAATTTATCCGAAAACAGGGTTTGATGTTAAGAAGGTTTCTATAGAAGTGCCTCTCTCTGTTTTGTCTGCTGCCTCTATTCTAGATAAAGAGGGATATAAAGTTAAGATAATTGACCAGAGAATTGAAGAAAAAAATTGGCAGAAAAAATTAACTCAGGAGTTAAAAGATAGCCCTATTTGTGTTGGAATCTCCTCCATGACGGGAACTCAGATTTATTTTGGAATTGATGCTGCAAAAATAATAAGAAAAAATAACCCTGAAACAAAAATAGTGTGGGGTGGAATACATCCGACTCTACTGCCAAAACAAACTTTAGAAAGCAATTATGTTGATATTGTTGTAAAAGGGGAAGGAGAAAAAACTTTTTTTGAGCTAGTGCAAAATCTGGAAAAAGGAAAATCTCTAAGAGAAATCAATGGAGTTGCTTATAAAGATGATGGAAAAATAATTGAAAATCCAAATGTACACGATTTTTTAAATTTGGATAAACTCCCAGAACTTCCATATCATTTACTGGATATAAAAAATTATATAAAAATGATGAATGGAGTATTTTCTTTCCAGGGGAGCAGGGGTTGTCCATTTAAATGTGCATTTTGTTGTAATCCTTTATTGAGCAAAGGTTTTTGGAGAACAATGTCCGCTGAAAGAATTATGCAAGAAATTCAAATGGTTCATAATAAATACAAATTTAAAAAATTAAAATTTAATGATGAGAATTTTTTTGTAAATAAGGAGAGGGTTTACAAAATTGCCGATGCAATTAATGATGCGTATGAGTGGGAGGCACAGGCAAGAATTGATACAATTGATTATATGGACTATGACAGACTAAGAAAATCTGGCTTATATCAAATACAACCAGGGATTGAATCGGGAAATCAGAGAATACTAAATTTAATTCGCAAACAATTAACAACTGAACAGATTTTAAATTATAACAGAAAACTTGCAAAAACAGGAATTATAGCAACTTATAATTTTATAATGGGGTTCCCTTCTGAAACTATTGAAGAAATTAAGGACTCCGTAAAATTTGTATTAAAACTATTAGATGAGAATCCATATTCAGAACTTGCGGCTTTTTATGTTTTTGTTCCCTACCCAGGAACAGAACTCTTTGATTTGAGTTTAAAATATGGTTTTATACCCCCGAATAGTTTGGCAGGGTGGGGAGAATTCTCTAGACAACATTTAGAAACACCTTGGATTCAAGACAAAAAAGAATTGCTCCAAAATTTGGAAATAACTTCCAAATTCGTTGATTCAAGAAGAATAGCCAGGTTATTCAAGGGAACTTTTTTGCCGAGGGTTATCCCAAAAATTCTTGGGAACATATATAGAAAAAAATGGCAAAAAGAAAACTTTAAAATGAGTTTTGATTTAAGAATTTTAAAATTTTTTATTGAAAAGAAAGTTAAGATATCCAGTTAGTGTATGTCAACCGACATGAGTAACATCTGGGACATCAAATATAACT
>JAHIPG010000344.1 GCA_018894775.1 Nanobdellota archaeon | reverse complement strand
TAGTATGGCTGTTAATCTCCTTAATAATCGCTTTGAGATAGAGGCTTACATCATCCTTCTTGCTACTTGGAATATCGGTACTTTTAGGTTTGCATTGAAAAATTTTGAGATTAATGGATTTAAAGAAAAAATCAAGAAAGTTAGTCCTTATTTTAATAAGATGGAAGGTGAAAGGTTCCAGACAATTAATTTTGATGAATATAAAGAAGATATCAAGAAAATATTTAAAACCTTATCTCAAATTGGTGTAGTCAAATATACTGGTGCCTCTAAATTGATGCATCTCAAAAATAGGGATGTTTTTATTATGTGGGACGATTATATAAGGGGAGGCAAAGCCCAGAAATATTACGACAAACTAAGAATCGTTAAAAATGGTTTTTGGAAATTTAAAAGATATGAAAAAGATGCAGAAAGTTATTTTCAATTTCTTAAGGATATGCAAGATAGATTTAAAAATATAAATTTTTCTCACCCTAAAAAAACTTTTGCCAAAGCAATTGATGAGTTTAATTATGTAAATATAACTCTTCATATCCAAAGCATGGAAAATGAGAAGAAGAGGAGAAAGTGAGAAATTTTGACTTTGATACCTTTACCATTTGATGTGCCCATCTATCTTTCTTCCCAAAATGAAGAATAATCATCTTCTTTAGTGTAGCCGGTTCCTCTATCGCGGTTATTGCAATACTTTTTAGCACTGTCCCACCATTTACAATTTCCACATGTTTTCTTATCACTCGTTTTAATCACCTATAAACTATGTATGGTTTTCTGCAATAAAAAGTTTTTCTATATGTAAAAACTGTCCTTCGCTTCTTGCGACAGACTCTCAAGTAAAAAATCCTGTAAAACTTGTTAAGTCTCAACCGTACAAAACCACCCAAAAAAAGTAGATACATTAATATTATTAAGCTCACTGTTTAACATATCGGTTTTTTGAGGAAAAGTTTATATGATGCTTCGAGTATTATACATGGTGAGAAATATGGCATGGATATGTAAAAAATGTGGGCACGTTAACGAGGAAGAAGAAGCGTGGTATGGTGAGGTGATAAAATGTCGAATGCAGATGAGGTAATCCGGTTAATAAAGGCAGGAATGTATGATGAGGCATATAAAAAAGCGGATGTTTCTTCTAGTAGCGATTGTAGGGCTGTAGCCTTGGCATTCATAAATGAAGAACAGTATGAGTATGCATATAAGTTTGGCAGGGGATGTTCTTCTAGTAGTGATTGCAGAGATGTTGCAGTAGCATTAGCTAAAGGTAAGGCTACTGAATATGCTTATAAGATTGGCAGAGGTTGTTCCAGCAGTAGTGATTGCAGAGAGGCGGCAATTTCTTTAGCTATGAACGGTGCTACTGAAGAGGCGTTTGAATTGGGGAAAAATTGTTCCAGCAGTAGTGATTGTAGATGTGTTGCAGAAGCACTTATTGAAGCAAGGGCATATGAAAAAGCTGCGTTGTTAACAAAACATATGTCATCTTCCAGTGATGAGGAATATATTCTCTCAGAAATTAAAAGACGCCGATAAGATTTTAACTGTTAGTTTAATCCCTAAAATCCCAAAAATCAGAAGGGATAAAAAGAGGATATGAAATGGAGCAAACAAAGAAACAAACAATGTATGAGAAAATTTTAGTGGAAGAGCTGAGAAACTGTGCCAGATTACGCAGGGAATGGCGGGGAAACAGCGTTTATGATGAAAATAAGTTGTTGAACTTTTGGCGTCTATATGTACATTTTCGGACAAACAAAGATAAACATCAGTATCTAAGAATGATGTTCACAGCCTGCTACTCATGCCTGCTTAGGAGTGGATGGCATAAGGATAGCTCTAATCTTATGGAATCATTTGGGGTGCTACAATGTAAAAACACAGACTGCCCATACTATAAACCGTACAAGGAAATGCATGATTATATTTATGCAAATCTGGATACTAATCGTTTGGTTGAAGATTTAAAGGAAATCTACAACACTCCTGAAAAACATCTGAGCGGCTCATATGGTGAGGTAGATGATCCTCATTTTTTGGACGAGCTTGAAAAATTTGCCAGGGAGCAGGGTGAAAAACATAGAATGCTTGTGTGGAGGAAGGTAAAACAGTTGTGTGTTTGGGAGGATTATGTCCAGAACACAGGGAACGCTAAATATCTGAGTAGATTCAGGAAATGCTATAACTGTACTAAGGTGTGGTCTCCAGAACTCACATTTGGCATAATACAATGTGAGGATACTGCTTGTAAACATTATAAAGAATACAGGGAGATGTATAACCATATTTATGCAAACCTGGATATTGACACCCTGCTTCTTGGACTTTCCGTATTTCGTCTTCTCCAAGGAGGCTACAGTGATGACGACATATTTGAAGAAATCTGGAGGATAAGGGAAAAATGATGTATAAATATTTAATCCGAGCATTACTATACTACTGTATGTTTTTTGTGGTTCCACTTGTAGCATTTTTTCTAGCCTATCGGATTACCAATAAGATTAGCAATAAGGTTATCAATGAGTTTAAAGTGCCTGAAAAAGGACTCATAGACTTTTTTGCATCATTAAGTATAGTGCCGTTGTGGTTCATTTTCTTTGGAATTGGTGAGGTCTTAGTTTTTGTATTAATATGTATGGTGGAATATATATGATGAAAGAAGTAATCTTTGGTTTGATAATCTTCACTCCGATAATCCTAATCGTATCATATATTTTAAGTAAAGGAATAGTCTGGTTAATGGATTCGCTTGTTTTTGAATGGGATTATTTTACCAGTCGTTTCATAACTG
>JAHIPG010000343.1 GCA_018894775.1 Nanobdellota archaeon | reverse complement strand
TGAAATTGTAAAAGACAAAAAAAGCAAAAAGTATGGTCTAGAAGAAAGAGAAAAAATCCTATGCAGTGCTTTAAAGAAAGGCCTAATCCTACTACCCTGCGGAACAAGCAGCATAAGATTTGCACCCCCATTAATAATCACAAAACAACAGGCAGATAAAGGGCTTCAAATATTTGAAGATAATCTAAAAGAGGTGGATAAATAATGTTATTAAATAGATTAATCAGTGCCTCCGGCACAAGCGGAAAAGAAAATGAGGTAAGATCAATAATATTTTCCGAGATGAAAAAATATGTTACAAATGTAAAAGAAGACAAGTTTGGAAATCTGATAGCACATAGAAAAGGTAAAGGGCCTACAGTTCTTCTGATGGCGCATATGGATGAGATAGGCTTAATGGTCCAATCAATAAGTGAAAAAGGATACATCCATTGTTCTGAAATAGGAAGGATTGAACCTTTATCTCTCATCGGAACAAGGGTTGGAATTCAAACAAAAATGGGAAGGATTCATGGAGTCATAACCCTAAAAGATATCAGCAACAACTATGACCCTGGGGAAGTGCCGGAAATAGAAGACTTAATAGTAGACACAGGACTAACAGAAAAAGCAATCAAACAAAAAGGGGTTGACATCGGATCCTATATCAATATCCAGAAAACAGTTGGATTTCTAGGCTCAAAAAAATTTGTCTGTGGTAAAGCCCTTGATGATAGGATTGGATGTTACATATTGATAGAGCTCGCTAAAAAACTAAAAAGGACAAGAACTGATGCTGATGTCTACTTCGTATTCAGCGTACAAGAAGAAGTCGGACTCTATGGAGCAAAAACATCAATCTACAATATAAAACCTGAATGGGCCATAGCCGTTGATGTCTCAGGAACAAATGATTTCACAGAAGAACCAACAAGAAGCCTGGGAAAAGGACCAACAATAACAGTCAAAGATGCAGCAATGCTTACAAACCCTTGTATTGATGCCTGGCTCAAAGAACTAGCAAAAAAACATAAGATACCTTACCAATTAGATGTAAGCGATGAAGGAACTACTGATGCACTTAGCATCTCGCTAGCACAAGGAGGAATACCCACAACAGTGGTAGGGGTTGCAGTAAGGAATTTACATACACCTATAGGAATAGCACATATGGATGATATTCAGAATACGATAAAACTGTTATACTTGCTATTGAAAGATCCTCCAAGAGTCTGCATAGTTTAATATTTTTTTAAGAATTTTTCTAAGCGGTCCATAGCTTGTTCTATAAGCTTGTAATCGGTTGCATAAGAAAACCGCATGTAGCCTTCACCCAATCTACCAAACTCCGTTCCAGGCAATCCTGCCACCTTACCCTTAACAAGTAAATCATTTGCAAACTTAAAACTATCTTTAGAATACTCTTTAATATTCGGGAAAGCATAGAAAGCACCATAAGGCTTAGCCGCCGGTAAATTTAATTCATTAAGCCTTTTCAAAATAAGTTTCCTCCTTCTAGCATACTCTTTAACCATTCGGTCAACATACTTATTGCTTATTTTCAAAGTCTCTGCCGCAACCTTCTGTGAAATGGTAGGAGAACAGATAGTACTATAGATATGTGTCTTAGTCATAGCCTTCATCAACTTCTCAGGACCAACTGCATAACCTACACGGAAACCACACATAGCATAGGTCTTAGAAAAACTCTGGAAAGTTACAACATAATCTCCCATACCATTAAACGAACCTATAGAATGATGCTTCTTACCTTCATAAGTTATCTTCTCATAAGCCTCATCACTAAAGATGTAAATACTGTAGTCCCTTGCAATATCAGCAAGCTCTTCTAAAACCTTTTTTCTTATAACATTACCTGTAGGATTTGCAGGAGAATTTATGAGTAGAGCTTTTGTTTTTTTCTTATCAATCAATTTCCTAACCTCATCAGGATTGACCTCAAAACTATCCTCTTCTTTTAGCTGAACAAAAACAGGATTAGCGTTAAAAAGCTCAAAAGTAGGCAAGTAACCCATAAAACCAGGGTTAGGCAATATAATCTGTTCAGAAACATCCAAAGTACAAGCTGTTACCAACATCAAAGCTTCCTGGCTACCACAAGTAACTATTATATTCTCAGGCTTAGCCTTAATCTTATTATCTTTTTTTAGCTTTTTTACCAGTGCTTCTTTAAGTTCTGTCCTTCCACCAGGAGGAGAATAATGATTAGAATCATTAGCATACTTCTTGATTAAATTAACTACAGGTTTAGGTACAGGAAAATCAGGCTCACCAGGTCCCAACGAGATAACACTCTTATCTTCAACAGCAATCTTTAATATTTTTCCAATAACTGCATCAGGCAGTTGAGACTCTCTTTCTGAAATTTCAAGACTCTTTTTCATAGCATAGATTAAGCAATTTTATTTTAAATAGTTTGCTATGCCAACAGCGGATAAGTATATAAACTTCTACGATAATTTAAACATATAAGAGGTGCAAACTTGAAAGCAGAAAGAATCGAAACACCAAAAATACCTTTCTTTGAAAACCCTATGGCCAGAGCGATAGCTTTCATGATAGGTATGCTCATAGGTGCTGGAATACTTGCGATGCCTGCAGTAATATACCAGTCAGGATTCTGGACAGGAATGTTAGTCTTAGCATTCATCTGCTTTGCAATAACACTGATGCATCTCTATGTTGGTGAAGTAACACTAAGAACAAAAGGGACTCATCAGATGGCAGGATACGTAGAAAAATATCTCGGTAAAACTGCAAAACATATACTGACACTTTCTATGATATTCATGCTCAACGGAGGCATGGTCGCATATATAATAGGGGAAGGAGCAGCACTAAAATCAATATTCGGTGGAAACGATTTTCTTTTTAGCATGGTATTTTTTATTATTATGACTATAATCATATTTTTCAGTCTGCGAGTCATAGTTAATTCTGAACTAGCAATAGGATTAGCGATGGTAACAACAATTCTCATCATCTGTGGAATCTCAGCATTCAATATAAACTTCAACAACTTCCAAGGTTTTGACATAACAAAATTCTTCATACCTTACGGAATAATATTCTTCTCAATAGTCGGCGGAAGCGCAGTTCCAGTGATGAAAGAAGAGCTCAAGAAGAACAAAAAAGCATTGAAAACAGCAATAATCTGGGCTACCCTAGGAACCATGGCTGTGTATGCATTGTTCTCAATAGTCGTAATTGGTGTTGTCGGCGATACTTTCAATAATCTAGAACATGGAGTGGCAACAGTAGCATTAGGAATGGTGCTTGGAAAATACATGAACATATTTGGAAATCTATTCGCAGTATTATCGATGGCAACATCCTTCATAGCAATGGCAACAGTAATGAAATGGGTCTACAGGTATGACTACAAGATAAACAAACATCTTGCATGGCTGGTAACATGCATGATACCAATAATAATTGTACTCTTAAATGTCACAACATTTTTGCGAGTACTAGCATTGATAGGAGCGATTGGTGGAGGAATAGAAGGGATAATGATTATATTGATGCATAGAAAAGCAAAAAAAATGGGTGA
>JAHIPG010000342.1 GCA_018894775.1 Nanobdellota archaeon | reverse complement strand
TAGATGCGCATGATGCAATAAATCTCAAAAAAATCAATCTGATTTCATTATATAATCTTATAGTGAACTTTACGACAACATTATACTTATACGGAAAGAAATGGAAACTTAACTACACAAGAATACCTTTTGCGTTTAAAGCAATGACTAAGTATTGCGAAAAAAAACTTAAAACTCAAGACTATGATATAATATTTCAAACCCAAACTTTGTTTTCAGCATCTTTTAACAAACCAAAGAAGCCATATTATCTTTATGTTGATTATACTTATAGGTACTCTCCTGAGATTCGCAGAACTTGGGTTAAACAACTAAAAAAAATACCCTCAGTAGAATGGGAAAGTCTAGAAAATAGTGTTTTTAAGAAAGCAGATAAAATTTTTACTTATAATAGTGTTGTTGCAAAAAACTTATCAGAAATATATTGTATTGATCCAAACAAAATAAAAACAGTTGGTGTAGGTGTAAATCTCAAAGATATAAAAGAAATCAAAAGAGATTATGATTTCAAAACAATCCTATTTGTAACAAGTGAGGGAAGCATAAAAATACAAGGTTTGAGTACAGTAATAAAAGCGTTTGAAATATTAAACAAAAAATATCCGGATACAAGATTGAAAATAGTGGGATATAAACTAAAAAATGATCCAGAAAATGTAGAAAGTTTTGGATTCATGCCTTTAGAAAAATTCAAGAAAATGTATGAGCAAGCTACAATTTTTGTTATGCCCGGGCTATCAGGTGGTCCGCAATCAACATTAGAAGCAATGAGTAAGAAATGCATTTGTATTGGTGGAAAAAACAATGCGTTATTGCATGAAATCATAATTGATGGGGAGACAGGATTTGAAGTAAAACCTTATGACCCACAAGCACTTGCTGAAAGAATGGCTTATGTTATAAATAACAAAAACAGAATTAAAAAGATAGGGGAAGCAGCTTACAAAAACCTGATAAAAAAATTTACATGGCAAAAAGTAGCTGAAAATATACACAAAGAAATATGCAAAAAGTCTTAATAACCGGAGTGAGAAGCTCTTTAGGGGGCAAAATAGCTAAACAGTTCTCTCAAGATTATGAAATAATCGCCACAAACAGAACACCTATGCCTGATACAGTACAATTAGACATAACTAACAAAGAACAAGTTAAACAGGTTCTTGAAAAATATTCCCCAGACATATTGATTCACAACGCAGCATTGACAAGTCCGGGATATTGTGAGCAGAACAAAGGAGAGGCAATTCTAGTTAATGTAGAAGGAACAAAGAATCTAATAGAACATTTCAAAGGTAAAAAAATAATTTATATATCTACACATTGGATTTTTGACGGAAAAAAAGGAAATTACACAGAAGAAGACATACCAAACCCTCTTAATCATTATGGTTTGACAAAACTTAAATCAGAAGAACTTGTGAAGAACTCAGACATAGAATTTCTTATCGCAAGAGTTTCTGCATTATATGGTTACAATTCTGAACTTGACTCAAAAAAATTTGTACTATGGCTAATAGATTCGCTAAAAAACAAAAATAAAGTAAAACTTTTCACAGACCACATAACAAATCCTACACTGATAAATGATATAGCATCTGCACTACTGAAACTCAAAGATAAACAAGGAATATATCATGTAGTAAGTTCAAATTCAATAAGCAATTATGATATTGGACTAAAAATCTGCGAAATTTTCAACTTTGATAAAGAATTAATGACACAGGTAAGCGTAGATGATGATCCAATACTTCAGAGGGGAAAAGATTTAAGCCTTAACACAGATAAGATAATCAAAGAAGGGATAGCAATGATAGATATTAATTCAGGTTTGAGAATTTTGAAAGAAAAATTAGATAAAGTTAGGGTGTAATTCTCTCTTAGGATGCTTCATAAAATATAGTACCTTATTAATCTCATTATTTCTGCAACAAGCCTGACATTTCTTGAAGTCTATTTTATTTATCACTTCTTGCCTCTGTTCTGAGTTCCAAATCTCTTTGAAACCTTTCTCTTTAAGATTGCCAAATGAGAAGCCTTCAATGCCCCTTAGATGTGTGCAGAGCCAAACATTAGCATCAGCCCCTATAACAGGAACAAAATAGTGGCCATAACAAGTTTCATATCCTCTTCTATAATCAAATCTTAGGTCATGCAATTTGTAAAGGTTAATTACACACTTTGAACTTATTTTTTCAGCAGATTGCAGTAATGGAATAACAGAATTATCCCACCAATCCCTTTCAAGTTGGGCATTTTTGAATAAGTTTTGAATCATCGGTTTGTACTGTATGTAATCAATATTCCATTCCTCAGCTAATTTTGCTACTTGAGGAATTTCATGATAGTTGTCAGGAGTTATTACAAAACCAGCCCCAACAGTACAATCACTTTCCATCTCTTTTTTTAGCTTAACAGCCATATCAATATTTTCATTGACTTTATCCCAAGAATCAATACCTTTAACTTTCTTGA
Organism: Nanobdellota archaeon; assembly: GCA_018894775.1. Classification (GTDB taxonomy): domain Archaea; phylum Nanobdellota; class Nanobdellia; order SCGC-AAA011-G17; family VGLX01; genus JAHIPG01. The sequence continues at coordinate 671 of JAHIPG010000342.1, read as the reverse complement.
AATTTTCCTTGCTTGCAGAATCTAAACTGAACCTCATCCAAACATGGGTTTTAAGTATTAGCCTTGTTAAGTCTTCATTTAATAAACCACCATTAGTGAAGATTCCCTGATCTATACCTAGCCTATGTGCAATTTCAAAGAACCTAGAAATTTTAGGATGGCATAATGGTTCTCCCCCGCCAGTCCAGTTAATAGCTCTGACACCGGCCTCTTTAAGACCCTCAAGGGTGGAATCTATCTTATCTTCAGGAAAGTTCTGTCTGTCCTTCATGTAGTTGAATGTACAAAAATTACATTTTAGATTACAAGCATTAGAAGGATCAAACTCTACTAATATAGGTTTTGCCTCGTTTCCCCGCATCCAGTTACTTATCCTATCCAGATGATACAAAAGCTTCATCTGAGGATTAAACATCTTAGTTTCCAAAAATACCACCGGTTTTGATTTGACTAATAATAATGAATTTATCCAGTATTTTTAAAACTTTTCATATTTTTAACTGTTAAACTCAGTTTTACGATATATTTAAATATACTCCATCTTAACTTTCTAATCATGAAAATTCTCCTTATGAATGATGCATGCAAAGAGGTTGGAGGAGCAGAAACATACATATTCGCTATCTCTAAGTTTCTCAGCAAAAATCATGACATATATCTGTTCAGTTATG
>JAHIPG010000341.1 GCA_018894775.1 Nanobdellota archaeon | reverse complement strand
GATTTCCCATCATTTTTCATACGAATTATCTCCAAAACCTTTGACCTAGTCAATTTCATAACTAAACTTAAGTCGTCGTTAAGAAATACTTTGGGGATAACACAGATTTTTACACAGAACTAAAACTTTTAAGCATCGATTAGAATTTTTATGCTAAACAGTCAAATGGACAATCTCCACTTTCCATTTCATACTCATCACAAATGCCATCTTCACAGTAACAATCATTTGGACAGTTGTTGCTGTTCTCGTTTTCAGAATAATCTGCATACTTTTCTGTCAGATCATATTCGCAGTTACCGTCGTTATTACAGACCTTTTCACTCCAGTTAGGGTCGCAATCTTCTGGGCATTCTTCGTCACCTTCACAGATGTCGTTTCCGCATATAGGCACTTTTAGATCAATACATTTTGCTGCTGAAGGGGATTCTATCCATATTAAGCAATAACCATCTCTACAAATATTTTTGACGCCTGGACACCTTGGTTGAGGGCAGTCTGAGGTTAATATGCATTCATCTCCCTGCACAGTGCTCTCCACCTCTGGAGTTATTCTAAGGATATAATCACTGGATAGCAGGAAAGCTAACAGAAGTATTAGTATGGCCAGAAAGACTGTGAATAAACCTTTATTGAACTTGATATTTTTGAATGCTATTGGTGGAATAAGGTCTTCAGCATTTTTCTTTTGACCCTTTTTCATAGCTTATTTTGAGGGTTTAGTCTATATAAACTTTATGAAGAAGACAATAATTTTTTGATAGCCTCTTTGTTTTTGAGGGTATTTTTACTGTATTTATCAAATATTTCCTTACTCTCTTGTTCTTTCTCTGTCAGTTTCATAGAGTGCCGGAGTATCTCATATATCGACGTGGCCGTTGGTGTTATTATTGCAGGCACCATGGTCCATGCTGGTAAGCCCATTTGTATAAGAAGGTATCCAAGAAATGCCCCTCCAATCGCTCCACCGCTTATTGCAAGACCGTAGCTTATCACGACATAATTTTCATTTTTTGATTTGATTTTTACAGCATCTTTTACCTCTTGGTATTCATTTGGCTGGAGATTTTCAAAGTACAATATGTCTTTTCCCATCTTCATTAGATAATCATCATTCTTTGTGTATATCTTTGATTCTAATTTTTGATAGCCTTTATCCTCTGCTGTCTCTGTAAGAAGGTTCCATTGGTCTTTTTCCTTTGCCTGGAGGATGTTTTCTAGATCTGCCATTTTAAGGAGGGTATGGACATGACCTTATAAATGTAGGTGTTGTCCCTTTTTTAAGAAGACGTATTATATTTTATTTAATTTCTTTTTGATCTCTTTTACAACTTCTTCTTCATATTTCTCACAATGAAGCATCTTATGGTGATTAGGACATAGGCCTACAAGATTGTTCTCATGGTTATTTTCCTTATTTTTATCTAAATGATGTAATTCTACAATTTTATCAAATCCACAAATAATACAGTCTTTAGTTATAGCTTTCCATTCAGCCAGTGAGATGTTATGGTACCTTTTGATATTAGAAGCTTTAATTTTATCATAATGTAAGATTTTAACATAACAGGAGCTACACATACCCTTTGCGTGGTTAGGCTTTTCTTTATTACACACACTACATATTATTTTGGGAGTACCCACTTTTCTGTAACAGTTATGACAAAAACCTTTTGCACAGTGCGGTAATTCTTTTCCACACCCCTGACAAGTTATTATTTTATCTTTACGGGCCATATACGTTAAAGAAGCAATCAAGTATAAAAATATTACGTATAAGTTACGTAGATGAAAACTACTCATAACAACCATTAAGCGTAACTTTCCTTCAGAATAACAGAGAAATGCTCAAAAACTAGGCTAAACCATTGAAATTGCACCATGTTCGCACGCATTTACACAAGCTCCGCAATCGATGCATTTTGACTTATCGAATTTTACAAGGTCTTCTCTTTTCAGTGCTTCAACAGGACATGCATCAACACAACCTTTGCATTCTCCGCCACATTTGCAACTTGTGCACTTTCCATCTTTCCAACAACATTTTTCGTAATCAATTTTGATTGGCATACATAGTTCAAAGTTAGACTTATTTATATTTTTTACCTAACCAAAGATTTATATAACCCAATATATGTGATACAGAATATATTTCAGGAGGGATTGAAATGAATGTAACTTTAATTGGAACAATGCATAATGATCTAAAAGGTAGAGAGAGGTTGGAAAAATTACTAAACCATTTAACACCAGATGTTCTTACACTTGAAGGGTCTGATGAGATGGAAGAAGCCAACAAAGACGTGAAATCCGAACTGGCACAGGTCCTGGTAGAAAAAGGAATAACAGAAATAAATGATATCGAGACTTTCATAGAGGTTACAGGTATTTCAGGATATGAGTGGGATGTTTGCAAAGCTTATTCAAAAGATAATAATATGCCTTTGTACAAAGTAGAGTGTCCGGGAGCAGAAGAATTTGTGAAGGATAGTGCAGCAGATGCTCTATATCAAATGAGGGCTATGTCTGCAGAGGAAGTACAACAAAGGCTCATAAAGTTCAAGAATTTTAAGAAATCAAGATTCAGAAGGCATTTTGTGGACATGGTGGCTTATAATGAATTTCTTTTAAAAGGAAGAAACAAGCTTATGGATAAGTATCTTATAGGTGAAAGGGACGAACATATGTATGAAGAGATAAAGGAAATTGCTGAGAATAAGCATCCTGGAAAACATATTGTCCACGTTGGTGGGGCTCAGCATACGGTGCAAAAACCTTCACTTGACAGATTCACATTAGGTTCTCAGTTCCCAGATGCTGATGTATATCTTCTAAGTTATGCAGATCTATTATGAAACTGTTGGATAGACATGGATTATCATTATGCGTAAGTTTCCAAAGTTTTTTAAACCCTGAATGAGTTCTGATTAATACGCCAATTAATTAAACAAGAAAGAGGGGTGATAACTTTTTCAAACATACTTCAAAAACTAGAAACAGAATTGAAGCTTAGAGGGTTCTCTCCTAACACATTAACTGCTTACATCAATTCTAACAAGTTCTTTCTTGGATGGATTAAAAAAGATGCAGAAAATGTTCAAGAGGATGATATCAAGGATTATCTGGCTCATTTAATCTCTGATAAGAATCTCTCTCCAGCGTCCATATCTTTAAATAAGGCAGCATTAAAGTTCTTATTTGATGAAATATTGCAGAAGAATATAGTAAATATGAAGACGCCTAAGATTCCTAAGCATATCCCTGTTGTTTTAATAAAGGAAGAGATCAAGAAACTTATTGATTCTGCAGGATCATATAAATCAAGGGTTATGATTCAGTTCCTTTATTCATCAGGCCTAAGACTTTCTGAGTTGGTTAAGCTAAAGTTAAAAGATTTAGAAATAACAGAGAAGATAGGTTGGGTCCGGAAAGGAAAAGGTAACAAAGATAGGTTATTCTTGCTCTCTGATACAATAATCAAAGAGCTGGAGAAGTATACGCTTACATTGGACCCTGATGAAAAATACCTGTTTCCCGGTTGGAAAGGCCATATTTCCCCCCGTAATGTCCAGAAGGTTGTTGATAATGCAGCTAGAAGGGCTTGCTTGACAAAGAAGGTCCATCCCCATATGCTCAGGCATTGTTTTGCAACACATCTTTTAGAATCTGGTGTTGATATTAGGAAGATTCAGGAGCTTTTAGGCCATGCAAACTTACAAACTACACAGATTTATACTTCTGTTTCTAAGGAAGAGTTGAAGAAAGTTAAGAATCCTTTAGATAATTTATAAAAAGATTTATTATAAAGTTCTGCTTAATAAGCCATATGAATAACGAAGAGTTAATGAGTGTAAGGGAAAGACTGGAAAGGATAAAGGAAAAGCCTAAGGAAGTTCCTAAGCCATTGGATATTATTCCTGAGAAGGACAGAAGGCCGATTGGTGATGGTATGTTGACTTTTGAAAGGCAGTTTCTTCAGAAAGTTGAAAAAGCGATTAAAAAAATAGAGTCTATTAAGGATCAGATGAAGAGTTCTGATAATTTCTTGAATTATTTCTATGATCTGAAGAATGCCGAGCAAGATTTTCTGAAGCTGTTGAATGAGGCTGAAGAGAAGCATGTTGATTTTCCTGAGAATTTTGTCAAAAGGGTAGCTGAAGTTAAGAAAAATATTCGTTCTAAGGTAAGATGATTTGTCGACGGAAAAACGTTAAATTTATATATCTAGTAGTATACTATAATATAACCAAATTTTAAGGGGTGAATAAAAAAATGGGAAAAATTATTGCAAAAAACGTTATTAAAAGAGAATCCGGTTACCTATACTATGTAGATGGTAAGGGTAATGTTTGCGAAGCTAAGATGGCTCGTGGCGGTAGAAAGAAAAAAGCTAAAAAGAAAGTAGTTAAGAAGAAGAGATAAGTCTAAAACTTTTTAGCATTGATTAAAACTTTTTTTTCTTTTTTTTTATGGTTCTCAAGAATTTATTTTTATAAAGGCATAGAGATAGTAACATGGGGGTGGACCGTTACAATCTCTGCCCTTATTTTGTGAAAAAAGAGATTTTGCATTCCCTTCTAGTCTTTGCCTTATGAACTTCAAAATCGAAGGTATCATAGCGACTAACCGTTGAGTATATTTTTGAAAATTTTTTTAAAGAGTTTTTTTGTTCTTAGATACTCTTTTTTCCCCGACGGGGTGAGAGTATAGAACTTTTTTCGGCCTTCTTGTTTGAAGGTAACCAGCTTATTATGGCGCAGATTTTTCAAAGCTGGATAGATAGTTCCGGGGGTTAGTTTAGAACTCTTTTTTTTCCCAATAATCTCTGCCAGTTCATCGCCACAAAACCTTTTTCGTTTTAGTTCGTGCAGTATTTGAAATGATAAAAATCCTCTCAAATCTATTACGTTGCGCCTTACCATAATATTTATTGGACGTCCTATACTTATAAAGATTTCTATAATCTATCATATATATTGCATTACCTATATATAGGTTATAAAATAGATAGTATGTCCAATATATAGGATAAACAATAAATGAATCTAAAACTTTTAATCTTTGACTAAAACTTTTAAGCGCAAATTTTGGCTATTTTACAGGATTTTTTTAGAAAAAATAATAAAAATTAGAGAAAAAAAGTAAAATTTAACCTAAATAACTCAGCTCTTTCTTCCTTTTCTGCGTCGCTTCTTCCTGGCCTTTGTTCATTATGCCTTTGAGTGTAGACTCAAACTTCTTCGCAGCTTCCAGTAAAGGTTTAACATCAACTTTTAGGTTAAGATATTTATCTAGGATCTCAACTATTTTCGCAGCCGCTTTACTATCACCCAAGCTTACATGGCTTTCAACAAAAAAAGCTGAAACAATATCACTTCTTTTGAGCAGTAAAGCACCTGTTACACCCATAACCATTCCTTCTTTTAAAGGTTGCATGCCTAAGTTTTTGAATGATTTTTGCTTACTATTCTGTGTTGTGAAATAAAATGATCGCATCCCTGTCTGGTTTTCTGATCCTACAGCCTCTAGACTTATAATCTCTTTCGAATTTAACATTTCTGCTAGTTCTATTATACTGTTTGATATCTTCCATTCTAGGCCTCTTACAGCGCTTAGGGCATGGATTATGACAATATTATGCTTCTTATCATAGAATATCCCTAGTGGTTCGATTATCTTTGATTCATGGACTGCAGCTATAGGAAGTAGTTCCTCAGACCATATTTTTCCGATTCTTTTAGCATTTAGATGTTTGATTAGAAATTCAGTTGCTATGGTTCCCACAAGCCCAAATCCTGGAAATCCTTCTATTATTATTGGGTTTTTTGGTTTTTGAGTTAGTTCGACTTTCATAATGTTAAATTAGACTATTGCCATTTAAATATTTTTGTATCCTTTATTAAGTAGTGCATAAATTATATAAATGAAGAACTCTCTTTTTAATCTAATGAAATTGAAGTATATCATATTCTGTTCTATATTCCTTATCCTTATAACAGGTTGTGTTAAAACACCTGGAAAGATAGACTCAAGATCACAAGAGTTGACGCAAGAAAATTCAGAACTTAAAGAACAGATATCAGGTCTTCAATCACAGATAAGTGACTTGAAAATTGAGTTGGATGAAATTACAAAAGAGAGGGATGATTATCTAAAACAGCTGGATGAATTTTATCTTACAAAGGTTACAGGGGATATCGATTTGAATTACTGGGATCGTGATCATATAGTAAGGGCTTTAGGATACTATAATGAGAAATTTAAATCTGTTGTATGGCAAACTTACAATTATAGACGGGAAACAGAGGACTTTTACTGGGCTTTTAATTCATCACTTGGTTTCGTTAAAGACCCTTTCTTTAATTTAAGAAGGAGGGATAGAGATACAGAATTAGACTTCTTCCATTTTAGGATTGAACGGTTGGATTTAACTAAGAATACTACATTTGCCCAGGAAACATATGACTCATATGAAACTGATATTTTGAGAGAATCACAGATAGATCCTGATTTGAATTGTTTTAAGCAAACTTCT
>JAHIPG010000340.1 GCA_018894775.1 Nanobdellota archaeon | reverse complement strand
TATCTAATACTCTGTCCAAAAGATCTACTAAAGTTGCATTTACCTCTCTAGTTGGTTCCATTTTACCCAGGACTTACAAAAGAGTATGGTGGCCAAGGTCCTGTAAATTTAACAGAAAAGCCTTCTGTTTTGTTGATTTTATCCAACTCTGCTCCAAGCTCCTTCACCTTGTCCTTAAAAACAAGGCATGATAGGTTCATCAACATATCTTTGTCTTTTATTTTTTCTACTTTAATGTCATCAGCATATTTCTTAATTTTGTTATAAAACTCCTTAAAAATCTTGTCTGCTTCCTTCTCCATCTCTCTTTTTAAAATTTGTTCTATTTTTTCCTTGTAAAAATAAGCCCTGCCCCTTGATGATTCCTCCATTTCTGTTCTTAATTTTTTAATTTCCTCATTTGTTTCTGCAATTTTTTTCCCAATAAGTTCCTTATCCCATAAAATCTGAATTCCAAATTCTTGCTTGCCTTTAATTTTTTCAATTTTCTTTTTCAAAATTTCATTTTCTGCCTTTAACCAATCTAATACTTTGTTATTATCACCTTTAATTATAACATCAAAACTTAATGGAATTACTGTACCAAGTTTTTCAATTGCAATATCAATAACATTTTGATGGGCTTTAATCCATCCCTTTACCTTTTCTTTATCATCAGATTTATATGGCTCAGCTTTACAATCATGGACTATAGCAGATATACCCTGACATGGAATTGTATAAACCTCATTACTCTCTATTCCAATTTTTCCAAAATTTAGTTGCTTATTAGAATCTGCTACACAATAGACATACCTACCTTGTTCTTTTCTTTCAATATTTTCTTCTTTACTAATTGTTTTTAATTCTTCTCTCATTTTTCTACCATGACTAATTTTTCTTTTGCCTTGCTCACCTTTATTTTCTCATTTCTTATTTCTTGGCTTAACTCTTTAGGATTTACAAGAGTATTGACAACATCATTTGCTATTTTATCTAAGCCATCTCTCACATTTTGAACTGCTTCTGTAACACCCTGCTCTTCTTTCATATCTTCAATTGCTTTATCTAGGTCTGCTAAAGCAGAGCCTAGTCTTTCAACTTCTTCCTCTGTTAATGATTTTCCTTCTATTCTCCTTATAGCTTGTAATTTAAGAGCATCTCTAATAACTTCAACTAAAGCAATTACTAAGCCTAATAGGCCATGCTTTAAATTTTTTTCATCAATGTCTATCATTTTAATTAATTATTATTTATCTTACTCTGCTTGCCTTTAATTTTGGATACCAAAGAATATTTTCACAATTTGGACAATAATTTATGTCAGGATTTTCTACTTTTGTGCCGCAATGAAGACACTTTCTAATTGCTTTTTCCATTTATTTCACCTCTTTTTTAATTTAATCTCTAAAATATTATTTTTATATTGTTTTTTTATTCGTTTTTTAACAAGAGAAGGTAATTCTACTCCTTTATGATATTTACCAGCAGAAATTGTAAGTTTTTTACCTTTTATCTTTATTTTTATATCTTTTAGAGTAACACCTGGCAACTCAGTTACAATTCTTACTATATCTTTTTCATCAAAAACATCAACCAAATCTTCTTTTTTTGGCTCTTCTGGCTTAATTTCTTCAACACCCCTCTTTACTCTTGGATGTATTGGCTCTCTGTATTTACCTTTGCCAATTATCGGCCTTATGTTAAAGCCGTGCTCTATCTTTATATGCTCTTTCCTTAATGGCATTCCTTTTAGCTTTTTTTCTACTTCTTTGCTTACTTCTTTTATTCTTTCTTTAAAGGGCTCTGTTTTAGCTGCTTGCTCAATTAAAGAGCCCAAGCCAGGAACTATTTTGCCAATGCCTTTAAGAGCAGCACCCGCTATGCCTAATTCTTCTTCCTTTTTCTTTGCCATCTTTACCTCACCTTATTTTTTACTTTTTCTTCCCAAATATACCTGCAATTCCTCTTATTACTCCATCAACTATACTTAGAGACTCTTTAACAGCCCCTTCAGCTACCCCCACTACTTCCTCTTCTTTTACCTCTTTTTTCTGTTTCTTTTTGCCTTTTTTAGCTGTCTTTTTTTTAGCCATAACTATCACCTCAATTTTTTAAGACTAATTTCCAGGATTCCATTTTTGTATGTTTTTTCTATTTTCTTTTCTACAGCACAAAACAAAGGAACCCTTTGATAATAATTATTAGCAGAAATTATAATCCCGTCATTTTCTATACTAACTATTATATCTTCTTCATTGAGATTTGGCAGTTCTGTTACTATTCTTAATTTATCCTTTTCATCAAAAATATCTAATGCCTCTTTTTTCTTTATTAATTCAATCCCTTCATTTAACCACCAAGAAAATAATATTTTATTGCCAGTTACAGGATCTATTTTGCTTTCTTCAAAACATAGTATTGGTTTTCCTAGTATGTTCTTAGCTAATGGATTAATGATTTCCCTTATCTTAGTTAATATATAAGCATCATTTTCAGCATTTATTAACTTGCTTAAATCTCTAATTTTAGCATGCCTGCTTCTCCAGACATACATGACAATAGCCCTATTTTTTTCATCTAATGCTTTTAAAAATTCCTCTTCTTTTATCTCCTTTTTTAATACACCTAAGCTAGTGCATAGATTATTTATTTCATCTAGCACTTGTTCTTTAAGCAAATCCTTTGTTTCTGGGCTATATTGTAAAGCTAAAGCTAGTGTTTGAGGTGTAAATTTAGAGTAAATTTTTCCTTTATAATTTCCTTTTAAGGAATTAACTATATTTTTCTTTACCTCTGGCGGTAAAAACATGCTCATTCTTTTTATTATTTCAGATTCCATTTTAGATAAAACATAATAAAATGCTTTGTAAGCTTATTTTTGATATTGGTTTAAATCCACAAACATAGCATCCTTTATTGTTTAGTTCTTCTCTTATCACTGATTTCCCACATTTTGGGCATCTTACCTTGTATATTATTTTTTCATCTGTTTTATTTTTAGTCTGCTCATTAATTTTCTTTAAAATTGTGGTTATTGGAGTAAACATAAAATCACCTGGCAATTTGTTTTTCCAGCAAAGCTTTTGCTTTTGCACTCTGCCAGCCACACCATGGGCAATTTTTATTTAACAATTGCTCAACAGGAACTTTTTTAAAGCATTGTGGACATTCCTCTTTTTCTACCATTGCTTCTTTCCAGGCAGCTGTTTCAATATTGGTTCCAGAAGGGAATTGTAAGCCATATTGTGCAGCAGTAGCAAACGAAGCTAGAGCAGCTCTTATTTTAATTCCTAATAATTCAGTTCCACTAACAGAAACAGTAATATCAGCATTTATAACAAGGCCTTTATCTAAGACTCTATCTATTACAGCAGCTAGTGTATTTTCAGAGCTAGTGTCCTTTTCTGGTTCTAATACCTCTTCTTCCATAAGTTCTTTTTCCATTTTAACTTGCTCCTAATTCAAAACCGCACCATGGGCAGCCTTGCTCTAGCTCTTCTCTTTTTAGCATTTTACCACATTGTGGACAATCCTCTTTAGTTAAGAGGTCACGCCATATTTGTGTTTCATGAATAACCTCAGATGGGAAATCTATGCCATGCTTAGCTGCATAGCTGAATGATGATAAAATAATAGTTGCCCTTATCTTGATTAAATCAGTTTGAAGCACATCTATTCTTAGTTTTGTATCAATAACAATACCTTTATCTAATACCCTTTCTATTGTTTCAGGCAAACTTTCTGTATATTGTGGTCTTAATTTTACCATTTAAATTACCTTAGTCAGCAGTTTTTACATCCATCCCTATTTTCCTTCTATTCCATTCTTTGTTCCACTTTGCTTCTTTTGCCTTAGATTTTGCAGCTTTTCTATCCCATCTCCCATGCTCTCTAACAATTCTGGCTTTTTCTTTAGTTTTAAATAAACCACCTTTTGCCTTTGCTTTTTGCTCTAGTTTAGCATGATACAATTTGATTTTAGCTGCTAAAGCTCTTTTTTTAGCTTCATACTGGGTTTCTTTCATTTTTATTACTCTCCTATGAATTTTTTAGTGAACTTAGATGTTTCGTCTTGCATCTTTTTAACATCCTTTTTCATGTTATCTTTTGTTTCCTTAATCTCTGTTGTTAATTTTTTAACATCTGTTATATTTGTTTTCAGCTGGGTTTTAATACCATCTTGTATTTGCTTGATACCAGCTTCATTCACTTTTCCTTGTTTTTGGATGCCAGTTTGTATGTCCCTAACAGCAGCTTCATTTATTTTCTCCTGTTCTCTTATTTTTGACTGAATATTATGCACTGCCTCAACATTCCTTTTTTTCAATTCATCAACATCTTTAGCAATATCCTTAACAGCTAGGGCTATTGCCATCCTTTTTTCTTTAATGGATGTCATTCTTTAACCTCCTTTTTTATTTTTTCTTTCTTTTCCTTCTTCTCTTTTTCCTCTTTGGTTTTCCTTCTACTTCTTTTACTGCTCTAATGCCTAATCTTTTCTTTTCCCTTTTAGCAGGCCATGATTTTCTCATAATATCACCCCTTATTCTTCAGGCTCTTCTATTGGTTCTTCTTCGTATGTTTCTGTTTGAACTAACTCAGCTCCTAATCTCTTCCTCCCTCTTTTAGCTAGAGCCGGTTTTTTCGTTTCTGCAACTTCTTCACTAGGTTCTTCTACTTCTGTAGTAGGTTCTTCTACGATACTTTCAGCCCCTATTTGAACTCTTGGTCTTTTAGCAGACCATGGTTTTCTCATAACTATCACCCCTTTTATTCTTCAATTTCCTTTTTTTCTTTTTCCTTGACCTTTTCCAAACTTCTACCAGTAACAGTTGAATGTTTTGGTGAAAATGTTGTAGCTTGAGCAAATCTTAAATCTGGAACTGTTTTAAGTTTTGGTGAAAATGTTGTAGCTTCTGAAAACTCCTGCTTTGGCACAGTTGATTTTTTAGGTGAAAAAGTCATAGCATCAGAGAACTTTTCTTTTGGCACAGTTGAATGTTTTGGCGAATATGTCATTGATTCTGAAAAAACAGGATGCGGTACAGTAGATTTTTTTGGTGAATAGGTTGTTTTTTTTGAAAATTTCTTTGATGGCATTGTTGGATAAGCAAATAGGTTAAGCCCTTCCTGCCTTTCCTCTTGCCTTCTTTCCCTTTTTCTTTCTTCAATTATAGCTTGATTTCTTTCCATTACAGGCAATAATCTTTCTTTTTGGGCTTCCATCTGTGTTGTAGCCCTCTCTTTCTGCATCATCTTTTGTTCTCTTATTTTTTCTTTTTGCTCTTCTACCCTAGCTCTCTGTTTTTCCCTTTGAGCATCTACCATTTCTCTTGCCCTTTCTTTTTGTTGCATACCTATCTCTTTTATATGCGCTTTCTTTTCTTCCACATCTATATCATGTATTCTTTTCCTTTCCCTCATATGTGGCCTTAGCTCTTCCCTTAGCTTTCTCTCCCTTTCTGCTATCATTGCTTCTTGTTTTTCTTTATTTTCTCTTTGTTTTTCTTGCTGTTCCATTATCTTTTCTTTTCTATTTATCATTTTATTATAGCCCCTTTTTTATTTTTTAATTATAATTTTATTTGTTTCAAAACTTTCTTTGTCTAACATCCCATTTTGCTCTTCTTCTAGCCCATTTCCCTGTATCTTCATCAGCATGAGCTCTTTTTTCTGCTGTTGATGATCTTTCCTTTTCCAATTTCCTTTGTTCTTCAATTCTCTCAACTGATTCTTCAAATCTGCCTTCATCATGTTCATACGCTGTTTCTTCTTTCTGATGTTGTTTTCTTAATGCCTGAATCCTCTCTCTTTGTTTTTGAAGCCTTTCCTGCTCCTTAAAAACCCTATCCATATAATCAAGTTCTCTCATTTTTGTACCTCCAATTTAAACCTTAGGAGGCGCTTTACTTTTGTTAGGCACTGTTGAATACAGGCATGAATACCTGGTAGTTTTCCCCCTTGCTGTTTTATATTTGCTAACTTTCCTTTTTGGCTCAGTTGGCTCTTCTTCTAGGATTGCTTTTTCCATTTTATCTACCTCCAAAAACTTGTTTTTGTGAGGTACCAGAAATTTCGAAGAAATTTCTCAGTACCTCCTTTTTTTAAGCATATACCTTATTTCTAATTCTTTTAACATCTTCTTGAAATTTTTTTGCATATTCTTCTCTATCTTTTTGTATTCTTTTAATATCCTCAACTCTTTGCCTTGGTTCCTGAAGCCTTTTCCTTATTTCTTTAATATCTTCTGCAAATTTTTTTACATATTTATTCTCCTGCATTAATTCCATGGCACTAATATTCATTATTTCCTGTATCATTGTAGGATTAAACATCCTTTTTTGCGGGGTTTCTTTTGGCATTTTTTGCTTCATTTTTTCTTTTTCCTTAATTTAATTTCAAGTATATTATTTTTAAAAGATACATTCTCAATCTTATCTACTTTGCTTTCCTTTGGCACTGTAACATCTTTCTCAATTTTTCCTCCCGATGTTTTTGCTATAATTTTTAAAATATTTTTAGATATTTTAAATTCCAAATCCTTTTCCTTAACATTTGGCAGCTCTGCCACAACTAAAACATGGTCTTTTTTATCAAAAATATCCACCAAAGGCTCTTTCTTAGCTTCCTCTGGTTCTATTATTTCCTCTTTAGCTTTTTCTAAACCTCTTACTTTTCTTACATGCATTGGTCTTCTTGCTAAATGACCAACACTAACTCTATATTCATACCTAGCTTTTTTACCAGATGGTAATGTAAATTCTTCACCACCTGCTTTCTCTTCTCCTTTTTCTTGCAACTTTTCAATTGTTTTTAAAAAGTCAAATAATCCACCCAATAAACCACCTAATGATGGTTCTTCTTTTTTCTTTGCCATTTTATTCAGCTTTTAGTATATTTACCCTTACACCTAGATCCATTTCTTTGACCTTTTTTGCTATCCTTAATTTTTCCATTAATATTTTATTAGCTTCATCATATTCCTCTTTTGTTATTTCTCCAAATTCATACTCCATTCTGTTTTCTTTTATCTGGTTTTGGATTTTATCAATAGGATACATCTCTTCAAGGGCCTGTGTTCTCAATGCCTTG
>JAHIPG010000031.1 GCA_018894775.1 Nanobdellota archaeon | reverse complement strand
TAAGAATTGTTGTTCACCACAGGTATTTGATATTATTGCAACTAGAGAAAAAATCAATAAACTAAAAAATGAAGACTAAACTCCTATACACCCCAAAATATGCTAAAGAACTTACTCCAGAACAACTACTGGGAAATGCAGCTATCCCTCCCTTAGGAATAGCAAGCATAACTGCAGCACTTAGAAATAATGGATATAATTGTGATCAAGATGATCTAAATATCAAAGTAGCTTATGATAATGCCCATAAAACAAGAAAACATGTTGACCTCTCAATATTTGAAAACATACAGAAGATAAACAAGTTTATAGAACAAAAACAAGACATAGAATTAGAAGAAGAAGCAGAAAAAATACTCAAAAAAACAAAATACAAAGGATATGATTTAATCGGTCTTTCTATACTTGAAGAAGTAAACCCTTCATCTATAAGTATGGCCTTAGCTCTAAGTAAAGTAATAAAAGAAAAAACCGGATCAGATGTCCTTCTAGGAGGGATAAATTATCCTCGACCTATTACCGAAATTAATGATTTCTTACAAGCCGGACTTGTAGATTATGTATCTATGGGTGATGGAGAATCAAGACTTCTTGATTTATGTTATGCTTTAGAAAATAATAAACTAAAAAAATTTGGGGTAAGAAGTGTATTTAGCAAAAAAATAGACAACAAAAAACCAGCAATAGATGAATATGATGATAAATACTTTAGATTCCAAAGACCTGACTTTACTGGTCTGCCTTTAAATCTATATCGCTTCAAATGGAAGAAAGGTCTTCCGTTGTCTAGAACAAATATACTTGCATTACCCTACGTATTCGTCAAAGGATGTACGTACAACTGCATATTCTGTCCAGCATCAAAAGCAACAGACCCCCAAATTAATGAAATTCAACAAGTTGTATCTGACTTAAAGTATCTCTCTAAAAAATATAAAACAAAACAATTCTTTTTCATAAACAGCACTATCAACCCTTCCTATGACTATGCAAAACAGTTTGTAAAGGAAATAAAGAAAGAAGATGTGGATATAATGTGGGCAGACTGTGCAAATTTCAAGGGTATTGATTCAAAATTACTTAAAGGATTAAAAGATGCGGGAGCGATAAAACTCCTATTCGGAATTGAATCAGCTAGTGAAAAAATGCAAAAGTACATACTCAAAAATATTGATATAAACAAAGCCAGCCAAATACTAAAAGAATCCCATGAACTAGGAATATGGAATGAAATAGAACTGATTGCAGGAATGCCTTACGAAACAGATGAAGATATAAAAAATACAATCAATTTTGTAAAAGTAAATCAAGATTATCTAGACTATTGCTATCTAAATCCTTTCAGATTGGTTGACAGCCTCCTTCTAAAAAAACCTGAAGTTTTCAGAATAACAAACATAAAAGATATCATGGAAAATTCCAGTGATGTTAAGTGGTTCTCTAGACAGTTTGATGAAACCAGAGGACTAAAATGGAAGCAAAAAGAGAAACAGATTTTAAAATCTTACAATACAATAAGGAAAGCAACAGACTCAATAGTAAACCATAAACAACAATACTTCCCAGGATGGGATATAAGGCTTATGTTTTATCTTTATTCAGTATATGACAATAAGCAAGAAATTCTGGATTATTTCAAAGAAAAGAACCAAAAGAAACAATCTTATCTAGACCAGGTGAAATATGGAATATCGAAAATTAGGAAGAACTGAACTTAACGTTTCATTAATAAGTTTAGGAGGAGCTCAACTTGAAGCAGTTAATGAACTTCAAGCCAAACAAGTAATTGATAAAGCGATATCTCTTGGTATGAATTTTATAGATACTGCTGTAAAATATAAAGAAGAAAAACTTAAACTTGCTCTCTCAACCAATAAAAGAAAAATAATAGTCGCTTCAAAATCTACAGAGCCTGGCAAAGAAGAAATAATAAAAAATGTTAAGGCAAGTGTGCATAAATTAGGAATAAGAAAAATACACCTATACCAATTACATGGTGTGGATGATGAAGGAGGGCTTCATTACAAGTTAAATCATGCGTTAAAGGGATTAAAAGAAATGCAAAAAGGAAAACTCATTGAATGGATAGGTGTGCACGGCCAAAACATAAATGTACTAAAGAAGGCTGTGAAAACAGAAGAATTTGATACTGTTATGCTCCCTTATAATTATGCTTATGATGAAGCTGAAGAGCTTATTGATATAGCTTATGATAGAGGAGTGGGCATAATTGTCATGGAACCTTTCGGAAGAGGCCTAATAGTTAATCCAGATAGACTTAATGTAGATCCAAAAGGAGAAGAAAAGGGATTCCTCAACCATGAAACAGCCCTTAAATGGATAATATCTAACAAAAAAATATCTACAGTAATTCCTGGAGGGAATAAGGTTGAATATGTAAGAAAAAATGCATCTGTCATGGATAAACAGTATCTATTCAGTAGAGAAAAGCGAGACACGATACATACTGCTGTAAAAGCGCTAGTCAAGAATGAATATTTCAGACTTTGTGATAATCCTTGGGGTGGAAAATGAATTGTTCAAGAGAAACCCAAGCACTCATTGATTGGACAGAAGGGAAATCTGGAAAACCTTATAGAATTCAATTAGAACCCACTTACAAATGTAACCTGAAATGTGTTTACTGCAGTAGACACAATCAAACTTTTGATTATGAAAGCGAATTACCTACAGAAAAGTGGATAGAAATAGTAAGAGATGCTGCAGAAATTGGATTTAAAAGTGTCATCCTTTCAGGAGAAGGAGATGTTATAGCTACCCCTGAAAGAACTTTTGAAATGATAAAAGAGATAAAAAAACAGGGCATGGAAGGTAGCATGATCACCAATGCAACCTTATTCAACCCTGATATGATAGAAGATATTGTCAGGATTGGTTGGGACGATATGGTAATAAGTGTCGATGCTCCTGATAAAAGCCATGATGACCTTGCTGGAGTTAAAGGCTCTTTTGAAAAGGTTTACAGAAATCTCAAACTATTCAAATATTGGAAAGACAAACTTGGAAAAGAAAAACCAGACATATGCTTCATCACAGTTGTAACAAATAAAAACTACAAAAAATTTGGAGAAATTATGGAACTGGCCCACGAAGT
>JAHIPG010000339.1 GCA_018894775.1 Nanobdellota archaeon | reverse complement strand
GAGTTATGGTTTGACTTTTCATTTTAGTGGTGGAGACCATTTAAATGTAGGTAATTATAAGGTCGATCCGAAGGAAGAAATCGCAAATCTAGCCCCTCAAGGTACAGAGGTTATAGTTCATTTTCGAATCGAACACTATGGTCTAAAGGATTTAGAAGCTTATGGTACTGCTTTG
Source organism: Nanobdellota archaeon (assembly GCA_018894775.1). Lineage (GTDB taxonomy): Archaea > Nanobdellota > Nanobdellia > SCGC-AAA011-G17 > VGLX01 > JAHIPG01. The sequence goes on along the minus strand of JAHIPG010000339.1, from coordinate 5,782 downwards.
ATTCCTAAGAAGAAATAATTCTGGATATTTAATTTTACTTCTTTAAAGTAGTTACAAATAGAAAGATTTATATATGAATTTTACAAGCCATTTTACAGTTATTAGGGCTGAAAATGGGCAAGATTCATACTAAGTATCACGAAAAGGGCTATCCACCGGAATTTAAATCCCTAACTCATGAAATCAAAGAGGGTGGTGCGCTTGAAATTAAGGTTAAAGCAGAAGCTGGTAGCCGAAGCAATAGTATAGAGAAGATAAAGCTATACAGGGACGGTGATCAGTTCCCTATCCGCGAGAAGGAAGATATGGACAACTGCACTTTTAACTATCAGCTTACACCCGGTAAAGAATATTCATTCTATTTGGTTATTGAAGATGAAAAAGGTAATTTTGCAAAATATCAGATGGATAAGCTAACCACTGAACAAACATCCAACATAGAGTATACTCAAGAGCAGATTGTACAGCAAGATCTGATAAAAGAGAAAACTAATCTGGAAGAACATATAATAGCTGCAAACAAAAGTGTGAAATCATTAGTCTTCTTTGATTTTAAGGACAAATATTATAATGGCATAATAAAGAAAGACATTCTTGATATAAGAGAGAATCCTAAGCATAAAGCGTTCTATCTCAGACAGAATTCTGATTTTGATGGTAAATGGAAAGATATTGAAGGAGAACCTATAGTACGTAAGGAGGATGATCCTTTTGATATTATTTTAGGTTTTAGTTTTGAAAATCATGGTAATATAAAATATACAGAAATATACAGAAATGGTATTGATATCGAGGCTGAGGTTGTAAATGGAAAAGATTCATTCTCTTATCAGACAGATGATGATAGTAACGGAACTTGGCTGTATCATGCGTTATGGAAAAGTATCGATGGTCAGGAGACAAGAAGTAAAGATATAATTATCCATAATGAAGGAAGAGGAGATAATCTTCCTAGGCTTACATTTGGATATAACAAGAAGAAAAATGTTTTAGTTATGATGGGCAAAGATTCTGGTAAAAATGCAGATATTGATGATTTTATCCTTTTCAGGAATGGAAAGAAAGAGCATGTTGATTATCTTATCGGTGGGGATCATCCAGAGATGAATTACATGGAGTTTGCTTTAGATCCAAAAGCAGAAGATTCAGAACATCTTTACCATTTAGATAAATTAGATGATGGTCTTCACACATTTCATGCTTACATCAGTGATAATAAGCACCATAAGGTAATATCAGATTCTGTAACTCTAAAAAAACATAATGGCACGATTGAATATGTTCAGGGAGAAACTTCAAGCCAGTATAACATCTATTATTGGTCAAAAGAAAAAGATAGCTATATGGTAATCAATAAAGACGTAGTTGCTGTTTCACCTTGGATTGGTTTAGGTTTAGTAGGAATCATTGCATGGAGAGGTATCAGGAGATTCTTCAAAAAGAGAGGGTTGAGAAAGAATGATATTGACTTATTGCAACCAGAAGAAATTCTTGATGAGATTGAAGAGAAAGTGACAATAAAGCCTAAGAAAGAACCTAAGAAGGTTGACTGGTCAAAGAACATTTGGGATTTGATGAATGAGGGAGATAAAGATGAACCTCCAAGAAATCGTTGGTAAATATAAGGTAATGGATGAGAATGGAAGCCATTCATTAGAGAGTTATCTAGGAACTAATGAGTACCCTTATATCCGTTCAACTCCAGAGAACCCTAACTTTGGTACCACCGGAACGACTACAGGAGGAGGTCCTGGCAGTGGAAGTGGCAGTGATGGAGGCCCTTTCGGAGATATCAGTGCTTTTGATATTATTACAGTTTTGATGTTAAGCTTGTTGGCAGCTTACATTTTCAGCAAAATTTGGAATAAGATTATGCCTGATGCTAAGACATATGATGCTCGTGAAGCCCTTAAGAAACAGAAAGGCTATAATCAGTTAGAGGTTGATGAGGATTTAGAAAATCCTTGGAAAGATCATAAAAAAATTTATTACGGAGGAAAGAAAAATGGAAAAATATGAATTCCTTTTCAAAATAAACCAAGATGGAGTTTCGATAAAACAGTACCACCAAAGTACTAACGAAACTACACCACTAGCAAAGATAGATTTACCTTTGTTAGGGGATGAGATTAACGGACAACTGGCTTACCATGTGGTCAGCCAAGAGACAGAGGAAAAATTAGGAGTACTTAATTTTAATGTAGAGGATAAGATATTGTCTATGAGCCACTTCGCTAATGCAGGAGAGCTTGAGTCAAGATTGAAGCTTGATGGAGACGTTGTTTTCACTTCAGGAAGGAGAGAATATAGCATAGAAGAAACTCCTTTGAAGAATGTCAAGAAACATGCAAAAGACTACAAGCAATTAGGTCTTACAAAGAATGTCGAACTTTTCGCTAAAGGTACTGGAAAAAGTGAATTAGAATTTTATGAGAAAGAAAGCGAGATATGGGGTAAAGAAAAACTTGTAAGGGTTAAAACATCAGATAAGAACTTCTTAAAATTCTTACCTTTAATAATATATGAACATCTTATCGAGGATGTTAAAGACAAGAAGATTGTGAAAGTTGAGAAAGGAATGCCCAATCTTGATGTAATAATCAAGAAGAGGGACCATCAGAATCCTAATAGTAAATACGTTAAATGGGTTCGTGAGAATTTCCCTCCAGAGTTTGTTGAGGAAGCTTTCCCTTACCAGCAGCAGGATAAAGAGCAGACAAAGTTTTGGACTTATTTCAAGATGAGCCAGAAAGGTCTTCTTCTTCATGGCCCTACAGGTAATGGTAAGAGTACTATGGTCTGGGATCATGCTTTCAGGAATAAGATTCCTCTTTTCCACTATACAGGGCATGAGAATACAAAGCTTAAGGAGTTTACAGGTATGTTTGTTCCATCTGATGACAAGCCGATAAAAGCACCATCAGCTTTGGTGTTAGCTTTAGTATATGATGGTATTTTTCACCTTGAAGAGATAGGACCAATTTCATCTGAAGTCCTTACAGGATTGAACACTATCCAGGATAGGCAGCCTTTTCCTATAGTAACACAGTTTGGTGTTGAATATATTAAGGTAGGGCCTAATTTCAGATGGGTTGCAACAGGTAACCTTGGAGATAAGTATACACGGAATAGGATTAATGATCCTGTTATCCAGCGTTTTATACCTATAGAGACAGGTTATCCTAACGATAAGAATACCGAAGCAATTCTAAGATCAAGGGCTCCGAAAGTTGAGCAGAAAGATATTGATGTTGTTATGGATCTTCTTGGTAAATTCAGAGCAAAAGCCGGACAGCATAACATTGACGTTGGTCTTAGAGGTCCTGTGGAAGTATTAACTCTGATAGAGCAGGGAGCTTTGGACAATGGTCTTAATCTTGGAGATTTGGTAAAGGATAACATGATTGAGCCTTTGAGTATCTATAACACTAGCCTAAAAAATAAGCTTATAGATATTGCTATGGATAAAGGTGTAATTGAAAAATTAGAGCCTGAAGAGGTTAATGAAGAATAATGGCAATTAAGAGTTTGGATTATCTTAGTAAATTAGAGAAGGTGGTGGAAGCCCACCTCAGCCCAGGTTCAGTTAAAGAGCATCCTATTAAATTGGTTAATAGGAGCTCTCGACTGAACCTTTTAGCTAATCCTATAATTGATGGAACCGAGATTGTTGTTCCACATAAGATAAATAAGTTCAAGATGGATAATCAGAAGGATGTTATGTCTCTTAACCTATTGACTAATTTCCTTTGCTATCAGCGTAAGCGTTATCAGGAGGCTTCAGGAGTTAGTCGTAAGGTTGAAGGTCTTAACATCAGCTCTTTTTTCAACAAGTTCTTTTACAAAAAACTGTTGGAGATACATGATAATCAGAATGTTCAAGGTTTCAGCCATAATGAGAATCCTAAGCTGTTGATGCATCTTTTTGATACAGTAAATACTTATGTTATGAAAAATAATCTTTTCAAGGAGTATAAGGGTTTAGAGGCATATTTCAAGGAGAATGAGACGCCTAGTAAGGCAGCTATGTATATGTCTAGGGGTTTTTTCAAACCTGCTTTTAATAAGTTTATTAGTGATTTTGAGAATATGATTTATTATTATCTTGATACTAAGATAATTGATAATTCTTACAGCGATATCATGAAAGATTGCCAGGCTGCATCTCTTAAGGCTAAAGATACTAAGGACCTTATGGAGATAGTGCCTATGGTAAAGGAACTTTATGATATAATGAGAGATAATTTTCATATTACTAAGTTTAAGTCTCCTAAGAAAAGGTTTAATCCTTTTGCTATGAAGTCACCAAAACTTGCTGCAAAGAATAGGGATGAGATTGAGAGTAAAAGACGAAGCGATGGTATTAATGATCTTTTTGGTTTTAGTGTAGGTTCTAAAGTCGCTAATCTTATAACTTCTGATGATGTTATCGCTATTCATAATATTCAGGATGCTATGAGAAAATTGTTTTTGAATAATTATGGTGATCATCTGGATACTTCTGGAGAGGATATTGATATGGAAGAGTGGATGCATAGTGAGATGGAATACGAGGCGACAAAGGTGAGGGAGACTAATGATATCTTTATTTTAGATGATGATGATAAGACCAGCATTGCTACAGCAGTTTTAGCTGATGTTTCTCCTTCTACAGCGGATTATAAGATTTTTATACCTATCAAGCGGTCTATGATTATTTATACAAAAGCGATTGCTAATTGTAACTTTTTGGATCCTAGCCAGAAGATTGATCTGGGTCTTTACACTTTTGCTAAGTATGCTAATACAGTCCAAGGTTTTGATGAGAAAATTACTCCTGAGACATACAATAAGATTGCTGCTATCACTACTGGCAGCTGGACTCAGCTTCATAGGGGATTAGAACATGTGTATAATGAGATAAAGCCGATTAATGCTAAGAAGAAATTGGTTACAATAATCACTGATGGTGCGACCGAGGGAGTGGATTATACCAAAGCATGGTTAAGGAGATTTGAGAAAGAGCACATATATCCTGTGTTGATTGTTATTGGCGGTGATTTAGAGGAGTATGCTATTAATCTTATGGGCGGTGGTGACGGTATTGATAAGCCTTACTCAATAATTGAAAGGGGTGAGATATACAAACTTGGAGATGAGCTTTTGAGGATGTTCAATAGGTATGGAATGTGCTCGATGTGATGTAAAATGGCAATGTATAGAATTGATACGTACAAGGATGGTTCAACCCTTATAAGCAAAGGTGTTGAAGGCGGAGATGTTCTTGCTAGAATAAAATCTGATTTCCTGATTAATGACGCATCCAGTATTCCTTTAGAGGTTGCTATAAATGATTATGATGATACTATAGGCTATGTTACAGCTTTCAAGGATACTGAGACTGTTGAGGTTTTATCAACCAATAGAGAGTTAATCAGCAGTTTTAATGGTAAGAAGTATGATATCCGAGGAGAAGGCAAAGACTTCAAAAGGTATGATTATATTGATATTTTGCTTTCAGATATTCCTAATGATATCAGGGATATGAGGCTTACAGATGTTTATCATTTAGATGCTACATCAGTTCATTGTTTTGAGAAGGATGGTGAATTAGCAACTTTGATTGAGTGTAATGATGAGTTGGATGAGATTGAAGCCATTTTATCATTTTTTCCTTTCGCGATATCTAAACGTGTTGCTGACCAGGAATTCATGAGATTGGCTTATGCTTATGGAGGTAATGATGGGTCTGGGTAGGAAATTATTGGTGGTTGGAGGGATAGCTCTTATAGCAGGTTACCTT
>JAHIPG010000338.1 GCA_018894775.1 Nanobdellota archaeon | reverse complement strand
AGCCTCTTTATTTCTTATAAGCTTCTTCCACTTGGACATGTCACCATTAACATTCATGTTAAAATGCTTACGAAGAATATTACCAACACCCTCCTGCTCAAAAACAATAGGAATCTTGTAAATATCATCAACATCCAAACCTGTTATGACAGCCTCACTCTTAATGTTACAGAACTGAGCTATCTTTTCTTTAATCCTGTCTTCAAGGTATTCAGAACAACGGCCAATGATTATATCCGGCTGGATACCTCTATGCAGCAAAAGATTAACACTCTGCTGGGTAGGCTTTGTCTTCTGCTCATTAACACCATAAGGTATAGGAACATAAGTCAGATGGACATAAAGGATATTTTCTCTGCCAACATCATTTGTCAACTGCCTCACAGCCTCAAGATAAAGCTCATTCTCAATATCCCCCACAGTACCGCCGATCTCTATAAGTACAAAATCAGCATTCTCATCATTACCAATCTCAAAAAACTTCTCCTTGATAAAATTTGTAACATGAGGAATATACTGTACAGTTTTCCCCAGGAAATCACCTTTCCTCTCTTTCTCACGAATAGCATTAAACACCTTGCCCATCGTAAGATTCCAGTTAAATTTACAGGTAGTTCCTAAAAATCTCTCATAATGGCCAAAATCCATGTCAACCTCGCCGCCATCATCAAGAACAAAAACTTCACCGTGCTCCACAGGATTCATGGTACCAGGATCAACATTAAGATAGCCATCACACTTGACCGGAACCACTTTGTACTTCTTGGCTAACAAATGACCAATAGATGCAGCTGCTATACCCTTGCCTAATCCAGAAATAACCCCTCCTGTAACTACAATAAACTTGAGCATATTAAGAAAAATGAACACTCATTTATATAGTTTATTGAGAAGAACAATATAAGTTAAGGTGCAATCTTGTCCAGACCAATACCCTTAGTCTTCTTGAGCAGCCTATGTTTTAACTTTATAGATAATACATGATGCTCCAAAGATTCCTTAGGCAGTTCATGGACTTCAATACTTGTACCTTCACCATAAGAACTTTTTACCTCTTCAAGCTTATCATTAGAATGATCCTTTACAAGGTCATATTCAATGTCAAACTTCTTATTGGTGCAAATTTTACAACACTCACACCTGTTGTCTTCATCGATAGGTTTTTTAATCACATACAAATAGGTTGCCATCTTTTTAATCCCCTGGATTAACTATTTTGTCTAAAGCATACTTTATATATTTTACGCTTAGAATTACAACTTAGGAGTATCATTAAAACACTCTTCTCTATACTGGCAGTTCCTGCACATCCAGGTCATCTTGGATTTAATCCTTGCTTCAGGGATAGGAAGCTTGTTTTCTTTAATGTGTTTGTCTAAATCCTTAAGCCTTAAAACTATCTTATTGTAATGCTCTTCATCATACTTCACCTCAAAGGTCTTGCTCTGCAAAGTATTTTTTTCCAGATAGATTATAATGCCTCTATGAATCTCTTTAGCATGCATGTAAATCTGTAATTGTGTAAGATGCATCTCACTAGGCTCCCTTGTGTACTGCAAGCTTTTGGTAGACTTTACCTCGACAAGATAAATTTTATTATTGATTTTCAGAATAACAATATCATCAACCCTGCCAGAGATAATCATATCATCAACTTTCAACTGGAAAGGACTTTCCTTTTCTATCAGTTCAATATCTGGATTCTTTTCACTCTCAAGAACATTTACAATGAACTCATGAAGAATATTTCCTGCCTCAAAAATTTTTAACAATTCCATGCCAACTTCTTTAGGCTGCTTATAGCTGTAGTAAACTTTCCTTATACAATTGCCAGCCTCAGAAGGATAATAACGTCCAGGAGTCTTCTCCTTAATCTCCCTTTTCACATAATTAGTTATCAGCTCATTAAAATCAATCATAAAACTACTCATTGATTGCATGTTTAAAAGGTTAACTGAGAAAAACAGGAAAAATTTGCGAAAATCTATAATCTGTTTAAAGACTGCTTAAGATTTATTTGTGCCTGGTTCTCATACTTTTCTTTGAAAACATCAGTACAATATATGTAATCTCTCTTTAGCATACCCTCAACGAATTCTTTTCTTCCTTTCTTAAAATTATCATCATCCAGCCAATCATACTCGTCTCTTATATCCTTTTCATACTCATTGAATTCATCTTCAGACTTTCCAAGAATAGCTAAATCAATATCAACTAAAAGCTTAGCATCTTCATTATCAGGAATCACTTTATGCTTGGTTGATAAGATCATATCACTAACCGCTTCTATGAAATTTATAGGAAGCCCTGCTTTTTTAAGTAGGTTATTTGACAGCTTTGCACTTTTTTCTTCCTTTTTCCTGTCTTGAGTATCATAAATACTATCATGAAACCATATTGCTGTTTCAACAAGATTCTGATTATATGTCAAGTCTTTTACTTTTGAAAATTCACGAAGGGAATGAACTATATGTACAAGGTTATGATAATCCCTATCTTTACTGCAGTATAAACCTCTTAACTTATCATAAGCCTTCTTAGGATCACCTTTGACCTCTAACTTTTCCCAAAGCAAACACCAGTTATCAAAATAACCATCATACTTCTCAAGAATTTTATTATAGACTGGTCTAGAAATATAAGGTTCTACGACTTCTTCCCAGCCTTCTGGCCCAATTAATCCTTTAACTAAGCTAGAACTAATTTCAGAAAGTTCTCTGGGAGGCATTAAGAATATAGTTATTATATCAGGACTCATATCCCTATTGATATAGCCAATACTTCTCTCAAACGTATAATCAACCTCGGTTCTTATACCCCTTATAATATATTTTGAACCTATCGATTCAGTATATTTGACAAGAAACTGGTTTT
>JAHIPG010000337.1 GCA_018894775.1 Nanobdellota archaeon | reverse complement strand
TTCTATTGTCATAAACTCAACATTTTTTGTTTTCACATAATCAATAAAATCCTCAAAATTACTTACTCTTGTTTCATTAAGTGCTGTTTTATTTTTATACCAGAATGTATTATGATGCATGCATAGAACATAGTATTCATCAGTAGAATTGCAGAAATCATCAAAATTATGTTTCAGAGAACGATGCTCTGGTGGGTCCTGAGACCAGTTATATTCTAAAGATACATCCACTTTAAAATCTACTACACTGTCATTAGGATAAACATTACAACTTGAAAATGAATGATAACCCAGAGCTTCACATACCTTTGATGTATTTTCATCATCACTGCTGAAAGGTGTGATGAACGTATATGGTTTAATATGCAAATAATTCTCAATCGTTTTTGTTGCATTCTCAATCCTGGAATACTGCTCATCATACGGCATGCCTTTAAAATGCTCATGTGTATAACCATGTGTTGCTATCTCAAAATGCGTTTTATCCAGATTATTTAGATAATCAACAAGTTCCATGTTATCGCTGAATGATTCATTCCCAACAATCACACCATAAGTTACCTTGATGTTTTTTTCTAATGTAAGATTTGTTAACCATTTAAGACAGATTGATGGGTCTGTTTGCCACTTAGCAGATATATCATCATCTCTGATGATAATCTTTTTACAGTACATTTCCTCAAAAGGGTTCTCGGAATTAGATGACTGGGGGGAGGATGGTGTTGCCGTGCTAAATACTATCATGATTAGTAAACACACTACGACTATCCTGCAGATTTCTTTTTTTCTCATTCTATCAACAATACACAGGGCTGTATAAATATTTATTGCATGTTCATGCGAATTAAGCAGGTTTTATAAGTCCATATTTCATTCCTGTGATGAATGAAGATTGATTGGTCGTTTGTTAAAGGCTCTGCGGTTGTTGGTGTTGGGAATATGGTTGCGCGTGTTTTGGGTCTTCTGTTTTTTGTTATTCTAACTTGGATCTACACTCCTACAGAGTACGGTTATATAAGGTATGTTATAGCAATCGCGACATTATCATGTGCTGCTGCATCAACAGGTTTTCCTTCAGCAATCACAAGATATTTAGGCAGATATGGTAAAGATGAGGAATTAAGAGATGCTTATTTTTCCAACTCACTTATTGCTATTTTTGTAATTTTTCTGGCTACAACATTAGTATTATTTACAATAGGTAAACTTAATTTTGGCACATTTCTAGTTATGATAGGGCTTACTATTGCCCCTACCTATCTTGGAGCAATCAGAGGTTTTATTCTCTCTCGTAGAATCGCGGGATTCCAGATTAGTACGGGCATTTTAAAGATTGTTATTGTAGCACTCCTCTTTTATGTAGTAGGAGTTTATCCATTATTATATGCTCTAGCTGCATTTGGATTTGCGTGTTTGATTCCTATATGCATAATTGAAATAATTAGGCCTCTCCCCCTTCACTTCAGAAAAAAATTAATCTCAAAAAATGTGCTTAAAGAACTGACAAGGTTTGCACTTCCAGTGATTATATCTTCTATTATATATAGTATGATGATGAGTATAGATATCATTTGTATCCAACATTTTTTAGGGTTTGAACAAGTGGGATTTTATTCTGTTGCAAGGACTCTAGTAGTTGTTTTTACTTTTGCCCCAGCAGGTATCAACATGATTTTGATGCCAAAAGTAGCGGGGCTTAGAGAAAAAGAGAAGATAGTTTCTTACCTGAAGTTTTCATTGATTGTGATAGCCATAGCCTCAGTAGCTTTACTTATGGTTATCTATGCCTTGGGTGAGCAGCTTATTGAAGTTATATTTACATCTGCATACTTAGAAGCATTGCCTGCATTGTTTGTTTTGTCTATAGGTATGAGTTTGTTTGCAGTTTATACGATTATTGATGCGGTGTGGACAGGTATTGGAAGACCTTTTATCCCCACAAAAGTCTTACTGGTTGCAGTGCCAGTAAATGTTGTGGGAAACATATTTTTCATACCTAGATTGGGTATATTTGGCGGTGGACTTGCATTTAGCATCTCATATCTGATTGCTTTAATTCTGATATCTATTATTACATTCAGAAATCTTCACAAAAGGGTTATCCTTTAGTCAGAGGTTAAGATAAATTGCTATCAATTTTCTTTTGTTAATTTTACATTTTTTCCATTCCCCAGAATTTTATGTATTACTGCATATTTTAAAAAGTGTTATTCCTCTTACATTATCCCTCCAATATACCAAATACTTTCCACACCATCATCATATATTTTGTATCTTTTCTCGCGCACGGATTTGAAAAATTGATTTTGAGGCTGCACATTGTTGCTTTCTATGTAATAATGGATACTATATTTTGATAATATTTCTTTGGCAGTGATATTGTCACAGTCAAGCGTTAACAATTTGTTGTAATCGTTTTGCACTGTATTATTTGCAGTATAGAGAAAGCGCGTTGTTGGTGTGAATTCAGATAAAGTTCCAAGTTCTATGTGATCTATGAAACCATATGCGAGTGTCCAAGTGCTGTCCCCAGGAAAGAGAGACACACCTGAGTAAGCAGAGATTCTGTAGCCGGTTATACTATCGCTACAAATAAATGATCCATGTCCGTATTCCTTGATGAAAATTCCTGTAGAGTATGTTTGATCTTTTGTTACAGGTGGGATGAGGGTAGTGCGTGTCTCCCAGTGATTTATCATGAAACCAGAAAATGATAAGGAGAGCAATAGACAACATATGAGTGTTGGAAAAGCATATTTTTTTATTTGCTTCATATTGATAAACAGGATAATTCCGTAGCCTGCTAACACAGAAAAAAATGGTAGAAGAAATATACAAACATAGGTTCCGTGTGCAAAAAGTGGTAGAATAAAAAGAATGCTAAGTAAAACGAACCATTCATTGAAATTTCTTTTTTGTTTGACTACAAGAAAAAAAAGCCCTGCTAAGCTAAATATTATTAAAATACCGATATGACCAATATAGTTTGTTGCCATATTGAGTATAAGTATATAGGGCTGTGTTCCTTTGAAAAAGAAACCTGTTTGATAATCGCGCCATGCATTTTTGTATATTGGTATTTTCAAAAACTGGAAGAAGAATGCAGATAAAAACAGTAGCAATAATCCAAATGAAACAAACCAGGATTTGTTTATTCCTTTGATTTTATTTATTTTCCGAGTAAAAAAACTTAAACAATAGGCT
>JAHIPG010000336.1 GCA_018894775.1 Nanobdellota archaeon | reverse complement strand
ACTTCTGCTTCAAAACAAGTAAAACAAACAATTGATGAACTGTAAAATCCTTCTTAGAAAACTTACTAAAATACAAAGGCAAAACAACACATAATTCCAAAGCAACTTTAACAAAATTAATAAACTTACAATTATTTACTTCCATAGGGACATCACCTCTTTGTTTTTGAAAGCACTAAAACTAGAGGAGATGCCCTCTACTAAACAAATTCTTAGGATGTCCGAATGACCTCACCCTGATAAAATATAAAAATAATTTCTATGGGGTCGGATTCTATAAAGAAGGAAAAATACTTAATTTTGTCCCTAAAGAAAGAAGAATAAAAAAATCTTAAACTAAACATTTATTAATGACTTTTGGTTATAATCATCTGTAAAAAGAGGGCTTTAAATGGATAAAAAAGGAATTTCTCCACTGGTGTCAGCAGTTCTTATAATTTCTTTTGTAATAGTATTAGCAATACTGATATTCCAAGGAACTTCATCCTTCACAGAGAACCTTCAAGAAAAATCTGAAACAACAGCGTTTGGATCAATGAGATGTACATCAGATGTTCTCCTAACAGTAAAAAAACCTTGTAGATTCGGAAATGAAATAAAATACTTGGTTGAGAACGGAGGAAGCAAGGATTTTGAAGGATTATTCATAAAAGTATACGGTCCTGAAGGTACTGATACAATTACCTATGAGTCTCCTATAAAAGCAGGCGAATTGGTTAGGCTAACTGCAGTATTTGATATAGAAAAAACTGGAAACGTAAAAGGATTTGAAGTATTTCCCCTCTTAGAATTAAGAGGAAAAACTCTTTACTGTCCAAACAACTATGAGAAAGAAGAAGATATCATATCATGCCAAGACCCTTGTGAAAATGCACATCCAGACCTTTGTAACGGTTTAGATATAGTATTCGGAGAAGGCTTCAAAGATATGTGTTGTGTAGACTTTAAACTCTGCTGCTAAAAAGGTGAAAAAATGAAACTAAAACTTTTTATGGTCATATCATCAATTTTCTTTTTGATATTATCTTTAACATTTGTCAATGCAGAAACATGCGAAAAAAGTGAAATATTAGAAGGTTTAAAGAAATCACTTTATTTTTATTATTTTGAACCTGATGAAAACACTCTTACAAGAGAGGAATTAATCGACCTTGTAAATTTCTATTTAAACATTGATAAACCTCTGGTTGAATGTGGAGAACAAAGGGCAGTTATTGATAAATCAAAAGACTTAGAGGATAAGATCCCTATATGTTCGGATGGTACAAAGTATGGATCCTGTTCAGAAACATTGCCATTATACTGTTATGCAGGAGAGTTAGTTGAAAGGTGCAGAGTTTGCGGCTGTCCTGAAGGGCAAGAATGTGATAGGAATTATATTGACGAAGACAAAAAAAATAAATGGAAATGGGGAAAGTGCGTTCCTGATGATAGTATAGCCTGCTTTCAAGAAGAAGATTGCGGGAATCCAGAATATGTAGGTAATTATTACTGTAAAGATGGAAATGTATACATGGATTATAAAGAATATTTATGCTTAACGCCTGGAGAGTTAGACTCTAAATGTTCAGAACAAATGACTCCAGAACTCATAGATTCATGCCTTGAAAATGAAGCCTGTGTCGAAGGAGAAGTAGAATGCCAGGATGTTTCAATTCTAAAATGTTCAGACGGTACCCCTTATAGAGACTGTGCTTACGATAAGCCCAAATATTGTGATGATGGGGTCCTTGTTGACAATTGTGATAAGTGTGGCTGTAAAGGTATCTACCAAGAATGCAAACCAGACCAAACCTGCCAAGATATCCCTAGGCAAAAATTAACATGCAAGTCACAAAATGAATATAAGAAAAATTGCGGAGACTGTGAATGGAATTGTAATAGTAAATCAGATTGTGATGTAGACTGCGACCCAGGGGATATATATGTAAAAGTGAGTAAAAGATCAACATGTAATTTTATTATGGAAAAATGTGAAATCCATTGTTTAGATGTTTACCAAACAAGTTGTGGTGTTAACCCTATCTGCCAAACAGGGTATGTAAAAACATCTTCAACATCTTGTATAGGGACTTGCACAGAAAATTGGGCATGTGATGGATGGAGTGTTTCAGTTAACGGGGTCCAGACAAGGACCTGTATAGATTTAAACGATTGTCTAACAACAAAAACTAAGCCGGATGAAAAGCGTACCTGGCCAGGAGGAATTTGTGTTGAAGATTGGCAGTGTACAGCATGGAGTGCATGCCCCCAATATGGCGGAGAGAATATAAGGACATGTACAGAATTGAATAACTGCGGTACAGAACTTAATAAACCTATAGAATCAAAAGTTTGTTTTCAACCCCCTCCAGATGTTTATGGTTATTAATAACGTCGTAAAATACTTTGAAGTGATTGTTGAATGAAAAAATTTTTTTCAAAATATAAACTAATAATCTTTCTAATTTTAATAGCCTTATTCTTAAGAATGCCTTGGCTTCATACAACAATCCATAAAGATGAAGGCCATTTCGGACTGCTGTCATGGCAGTTTCTAGAAGGGGAAGGACTATATATTCCAAGTTTGGATGATAATAAACCTATCGGCCTCTACATTATATATTCAATACCTATCGCAATCTTTGGGAATAGTATAATCGCTGTAAGAATGCTAAATAACCTGCTATTCTTTATTTCTATAATATTCTTCTTTAAAATTGTAGAGATGATATTCTCAAAAAAAGAAGCATTCTACGCAACACTATTCTATATATTCTTCATGAATATACCAGTCTTTGAAGGATACTTCGCATTGTCAGAACCCTTATTAGTTCCTTTTATGATAGCTTCAATATATTTCTTTCAAAAATTTATATCAACTAAAAAAGGATATATGTTTTTCATTTCTAGTATTTTAGCAACTTTTTCAGTATTTATCAAACACCAATCCCTATTCATTTTTTTAATACTTCTTGGAGGATTATTTATTTATAATCAGAAAAACAAAATAAGAAAATCTGCCATCATACTCGGACTACCGACTCTTTTCTTCTTATTCTTTCTTTTTAAATATAATTATTACACTATGAGATTTATTACTTCTAATTTTTTTATTCTTCATAATAAGCTTGTAGGCTTTGCGTCAGGCTATAGGCCATACGCTTATAATCTGCCCCTTCTCATAGAAGGGAGTGTACTCTTATTATTCGCAATTATCGGATTTGTAATAATATTTAAGACAAAAAGAACTAAACATCATAATTTTTTGGTTCTGTGGGTTCTAAGCGCAGCAGTATTCTCATTTATACCTCCGGCTTATGGGCATTACTTCTGTATGCTGATACCTCCTTTATGCGTATTAGCTGGAATAGCACTTTTTGACACTATAAATAACTACAAAAAAAGGATTTTATTGATAATATTAGCAGCATTACTGTTGATAATTACTTTAACATTGGTCAGCCAGCATTATCCAAATACAAACTTACATATGAATCATTTAAAAGAAAGATGGTCTTCATTCAATAGTTATGACAGCCAAATTAAACTCATTAATTTCATAAAATCCAAGACAGATCCTGGTGAAAAAATAGTTATCATAGAATGGGAACCTTCTATATATTGGCTTAGTGAAAGAATGCCCCCTAAAAATGTAGGTATTGCAATAAGAAGACCGGAAAGATTTAATTATTATTTAAGAACGATAAACAAATCACAAGATGAAATTGAGCTTCTGGTAACTATAATGCCTATGGAAGGATTAGAAAATGGTTTTCCTTTCTTAACTAATAAGACAATAGTTAGTCGTTCATATGTTTTTGATGTTCAACATTGAGGGGT